>CAYJDU010000001.1:0-32758 GCA_964369035.1 uncultured Methanomassiliicoccales archaeon
ATTGTATTCTTCGACCAATTTCATTTGGTCCTCGTAGCTCTTTATCTTTGCTCTCAGAACAGTACTTTCTTCCTGCTTACCTCTTAGTATTTTTAACTCGGTCTCAAGACGGACCTCTTCTTCTACCAGTTCATTATATTCCTGGCCTTTTGTTTTAGCTAAGGCGATAAGTTCCTCATTTTTATCTATTTTATCGACGATTTCGCCAATCCCTTTGTTATAGGTTATCCTAGAGGTATTCAACAGTTCTTCCATCTCTGAATTGATATCTGCGGAGATTTGTGGCATGTTCTCCCCTCCAGGAACCGTAAGGAAGCGTTTCTTAATGTCCCCAGACTCAACAAGTTTCGTATCTATCAGTTCGTCTGGATTCATCGCGTAGACGTTCCTGTAGATATCTGGGTCCACGCCTGAGATGTCGGATGGCATCTTCTCAATATTCGAGGATACTTTGTTCCCGTCACGTTTGATTGTGAATTTTTCTTCGGAATCCGTGGTACAGTCTATCTCCCCGGAGTCTGTGTTAGAGGTTAGTGGATACACTCCTTTCGTGCGTGCGGATGTTTTGAACAGCGTGGTCCGGATGAACTCTTTCAAAGTTGTTTTCCCACTTTCGTTCTCTCCATAACATACCGTCAATCCAGACGACATGGGGCCGAAGTCCCTATTTACCAGTTTACCGAAAAGACGTATGCGTATAGCATCTATCTTCATTCCGAGGCCTCCAAAAAGCGTTCTAGAAGTCTTATCTCTGCGTCTTGTACCAATCCTTTGAGTTCATCGTCGCTCATATTTTCGAAATATCTCTGAAGATGTATCTTGGAGGTCCCTGTGCTGCAGATAGCTTCTATCAGACTTTTCCGGTCTACGTTCCCTACCGAGTCTGAAACTTCTGTGACCTTGGATACAAGGTCATTCTTACCAGCGGGGGGTGAACTTCCAGGTCTGGACCTTAATTCTATTTTTTCTATTATACATTCCGACCTGTCTTGTATCGTTTTTATTACATCCTCGGGCGCGGTCCTCAACATATGGTCCAGCACGCCCCGTCCAATTATCGTCAGTCGTATAACTGAATCCTTTTTGACCGATGAGGTTACCTGTTCTATGAACGTATGGAGGTCACATCCTGTAATGTCCACTTCGATCTTTTCCCAAATGATGGTCTGGGTCGGGACGAAACGTAAATCTGTTAAAGTATTACTCGTGACGGTGACGACATAAGCACCTTTTTCGCCCGATTCTTTTATGTTCCTTCCTTGTGGATTGCCCGGGTATATGACGTAAGGGCGTTCGTGCATAACCATACGTTTGTGTATGTGTCCTAGAGCCCAGTAATCGATATCTTTAGTTATCAGATCGCTTAACTTACTAGGTGCATATCCAGAATCATCTTGGGAATCAACGTCGCAGTGGACACAACCGACTGTGAATATCCCTTTGGACCCTTCTAATCTTATTGCAAGGTCCTCACTGGTATTCTTGAACATAAAACTTATTCCAGCTATCTCTACCCGCCCCCCGTTTTTAAGATCTATAGCAAAACGTTCGGGCTCCCCTCCGAATTCATATGCGTTGATTGGAAGTGGTATACTGTCTTCCCAGTTAGTTTTTGAATCGTGGTTCCCTCTGGCGATAAAACATGGGACGGCCACCTTTTTGAGCAGTTCTGCGAATCGGAATCTTGTACCAGGTGTGATCGTTTCTTTATCGAATATGTCTCCGGATATTACCATGAAGTCTGCGTTCTCTGAAACCACAAGATCTATTATATTAGAGAACGAATCAAATGTGGATTCGGTCATTTTTTCTGCAAGATGCGGGTCTTTGGACCTTACCCCGGAGAATCTGCTGCCTAAGTGTAGGTCCGCGCAGTGTACGAATTTGAAGCCGGACATATTTTTAGTAAGGGTCCACTTCTTTAAATAATGGGTCAGAGGAGATAGACCGAATACTCCGAAAATGGACCTACGTCATCAATACCGTCAAATATTAAACTATGAACACTATTCAAATGCTGGCCATACATGGACTGCATAAAGAAAAAGGTAAAAGAGGAAGTGGAACGGGGATGCATAGGTTCGGACCTGGACTGCCCTTATTATCCGAGCCATTTTGTAGGCCAGGATTGTACGTTCTGTTATTGCCCATTCTATCCTTGCGAGGATACTATTTTTGGTAAATTTAAGACTTCTAAACGAGGTAAAGAGGTATGGGACTGTAGTGACTGTCTGTTCATACACCGTAGCGACGTCGTCAAGTTCGTAATGAATTCCGTCCGAAAGGTTGGTATCGATGACTGTAACGATCAAAATATCAAGGAGATATTCAGCGAAGCTAAGGAAAAGTTCTGGCGTAGGGGAAAGGCATTCATGGTCCTCGGTGCGACATCCGATGCAGGTAAATCGGTAACGGTAGCGGCAATCTGCAGGATATTACATAGAAAAGGGTTGATAGTTTCCCCTTTCAAGTCCCAAAATATGAGCCTCAACTCAAAGGTCACCCGCACTGGTTCTGAGATCGCAATGATTCAGACCCTCCAGGCTCAGGCCGCTGGACTTAAAAACACAGATTTCCACATGAATCCTATACTCATGAAACCCAAAGGGGACACTGTATCGGAAATCATTGTGGACGGTGAACATTTTGCTAATTATGACGTTACATCATTTTACAAAGATTTTGTTCCAGGACCTGGCACGGAGGCAGTAAAAAGAAATGTTGATTTTCTCCTGAACAGATATGACGTGGTGGTCATGGAAGGCGCTGGATCCCCAGCGGAGATAAACATCTACGATCGTGACATAGCGAACATGAAGGCTGCTGTGATTGCAGATGCGAATTGTATACTGGTGGTGAATGCAGAATGGGGTGGGTCCTTCGCTTATGCCCTAGGTACGGTGGAACTCATACCTAAAAACGATAGGGGACGCATCAAAGGCATAGTCATCAACAACGTGCGGGGGGACCCTGAGAAGATGAGGCCTGGTGCCAACGAGTTAGAGAGTATGTTAGGCATACCTGTCATCGGGATAGTTCCTCACGCTGATGTTAGACTTCCACGGGAAGATTCTGAAAGTTTCCGCAATTCTCGCACCGTTGGTGACGGTGACCTTCGTATAGTCGTTGTCAAATTCCCTAGGATATCTAATTTTACAGACGTAGACCCTCTTTTACTGGAGGATGCAACGGTGGTGTTCGCCCAATATCCGGAAGAGTTCGAAGGTGCAGATGCCATCGTGCTGCCTGGGACCAAGAATACGATATCCGACCTAGAATGGATGAAAAATTCCGGGATAGCATCTAAGGTCCTTTCCATGAAAGGTAAAGTACCTATCATAGGTATCTGTGGAGGATATCAGATGATGGGTAAGGTCCTCTCAGATCCTAAAGGTATAGAGGAGAGAACGCCGACGGAAGTCGATGGACTAAGTCTTTTTAATAACGTTACGACTTGGGACGAAGGTTATAAATGTGTAAGGCAGGACCGTGGTACCATAATTAACACGGGAGGGGCCGTCACAGGATATGAGATACATTCAGGCGTCACAGAAGTCAACGAAAAACCGCTTTTTAACATTAATAAGTTCAATAAGAACAATCCGGAGGGGTCGGTGCGAGAGGACGAGATGCTGTTTGGAACGTACTTACATGGGGTATTCGACACAGTGGATTTCCGCAATTATTTCCTATCTTTCATAAAAGGTGCCAAAGGCAGTAAAGGCATAGATTATTTTGATTTTGTCGATGAGAACCTTGATAAGTTAGCTGACGCGTTCGAAAATTCACTGGACATAGAAAAAATGATGGATATTATAGGGGCGAAACAATGAGAATCCTGTTCTTAGGTACATCCTCTGGTGCAGGGAAGACGACGATAGCTGCTATGTATTGTAGATATCTAGCCAGGGGTGGCATATCGGTAGCTCCATTCAAGGCGTCTAACCTTTCTTTTAAATCTTGTATTACAGATGATGGTGAGATAGGTATAGGTCAAGCTTTCCAGGCGCTCGCATCAGGTATAGTCCCGGAAGTGGACATGAACCCGATCCTCTTAAAACCTCTAGGTAATGGAAGGATACAGTTGCTTTTGAATGGAGTCCCTCATTCTTATATAAGTTACAAAGACCCCTTGGACGTTGGAATGGCAACAGCTGAAGCCTGTAAGGCATTCGACCGTCTGTCCGAGAAGTATGAAGCGATAGTATGCGAAGGCTCCGGTTCTCCTGCAGAGATCAATCTACGCGATAGGGATATCGCCAATATCGGTATGATGAGGGAACGTGGTATTCCTGCCGTACTTATCGGTGATATCGAAAGAGGCGGTGTGTTTGCAGCTCTGTATGGAACTTGGAAATTGATCCCGGAAGACCAAAGAGGTCTTTTAAAGGGATTCATAATAAACCGTTTCCGGGGTGATATCACGATACTTGGAAGCGGTATAACCCGTATAGAAGAACTGACGGGCATGAAATGTCTCGGGGTATTGCCCTATGTTGATCTATCTTTCCCAGAAGAAGACTCCTTATCAAACAAACATGAACCCGAAAGCGATGAAGGGTACATCAAGAATCTGGATTCTATGATAGATGGTGCAGGACAATGGGGATTCGATTTTAAATCCTTAAGGAAGATCTCTGAAGGATGATCATCCCCCAGAGGCGACCTTGATAGTTTGTATCCTCATACCTTCCCTGAGGGGTGTGTCCGATGGAATCGGGATTCCATCCACTAAAAACAAGAATGTGTTAGGGGGGATATCCATAGAACGAAGGGCATCTGCTATGGTGCCTTTTATCTCTAATTCGGTGTCCTTTCTGTTCATTGTGATAATAGCGCCCACAATTACGTATATTTGCGTATCCTTGATATTCTTTCCCATCACCATTTTTATAAAATAAACGTTATTCTTACAGGATGAAAGCAGCGTATCTGTTGGTATTGTTGTTTACAGTGTTCGCTATAACCGTTGTCGTTATAGCCGATGACGTTGCCGCTGAGGCTGAGTCGGAACACTTAAACATCGTCGATATGACTCTTTCTGAGATATTCGAATATTACAAACCACTTTATTTTCCAGGACTTTGTCTGACGGTCTCGGTGTTCTTCTTTTATAAGATTATGAGGTATTCTTTTTTTGATGAGCCTAAGGAGAGGAAGAGATCGCGATGAGTAAAAAATTCTATACGTTGGAAGATTTTTTTGTCGAAGATATTTATGTGTTAGATACGGAGACCACAGGTCTCAAAGGTGCACCAGAAGATGTTATAGTGGACATAGGTGTCTGTAAAGTGGATATTAAAAGCGGGAAGGTAGAGCCTGTGTATTCGTCGATAGTGGGGTACGATACGTCGAGATGGAACGACTACCGTCGTAACGCATGGATATTTGATAACACTGATTTGACCTTGGAGATGGTCCACTCCGCACCACCGTTAAGTAAGATCCTGATCGAGATATCTGCTCTGTTGAGTGGTAAAAAGGTCACATCGTACAACACAGATTATGATATGGATAAGTTCCTTTATCGTGAACCATGGAATATGAAAGGTCTGTTCATACCTTGTACGGACATAATGAAGGCCGCTACATACGTGTGCAAGGTCCCAAGTCAATATTATGGCAGGGAATATCAATATCCCAAACTGGACCGTGCTTACATGATGATAACCGATGGTGATCCCGCTGGAATAGATGGTAAGCAGGATCATCGTGCGTTGTCCGATGCAACGGTAGCTTCACATGTTATGATACAAATGTATCGTGACGGGACTTACTCGCCCTGAACGACGTTATTCTGGACCACGCCGTCCTCTTCCATGCTTTTAATTATTTCCTCGTTTAGTTTCTTATCGAACCATCTTTCCGTATAATCAGATAGGAAAGAGAATACCCCGCTGCGTAGGACGGCCCTGGTAACAAAGAACCAGACCGCAACGAGGCCGATTAACGGTAGATAATATTCTGGCGGGAATACCGCGGTCCAAAGGAATTTTATAACGAAATGTTGGGTTTGCGGTAAGAAGAAGATGCCGCAGAACAACAAGATCAACAATGCAACGAGGATTGTAGGTTTTTTGTCCTTAATGACCTTATCATCGGTTGAGAAGAATCTGTGTAACGGTTGGACCATCAGAAGCACAAGCATCCCTGAGAGTATCATAAAGAAGAACATGGCGTTACGCGCGTTGACATCTGCTATGTTATTCTCAAAGCTCTCTATCGTCGTAAACATTCCTTTCAGGTCGATTCTCTTTATCATCTCTTCATAAGGGATACCGGCAGATTCGGCCATAAGGTGGTAATCTATGTTTATGAAAGATCCTGTGCCTACGTAAAATATAGCGTAAATAATCAGTCCGAATATGCCAATCATTATCGACGTTGGAATCGCGAAACGAATAACCTCAGGTAGTACCCTGTCCTTGTTGATTTCTGGTTTTGCCCATAGAGTCATCAGGAATGCTGCGATGGATACGGTCATCAAAGCGTACAGAGTGTTCTGTATCGGTTGTATAGGTGCGTTGCGTAGAAGCAACATAGTGAATAGTATGAAGACCACAAGGGTGAAGTTCCTGGTCAAATATATTTTTAAGATGTCCCTCATCCCGGTGACGGTCCTCCGTCCTTCAGTCAGAGCCTTTGGTAACGCAGAGAAGCTATCCTTCATAAGGACCATATCTGCAGCCCCGCGGGTAGCTCCACTCCCGCTTTCCAATGATATGCCTACTTGAGCGGACTTGATCGCTTTAACATCATTCACTCCGTCCCCGACCATTGCAACATATCGGTTGTTCATTCTCAGAGTGTCTATTATGGCCTCTTTTTGGTCAGGTTTCATGCGTCCGAATATGTTTGTTGCAAGAATAGCGTCCGTCCTTTCTTGACCTTCTAAGGCATCTAGGTCGTCGCCGGACATTATCCTCCTTTCACCCGGTATATCTGCGATGTTGAACAGTGCTTCAACGGTCTCAGGGTCATCTCCTGAAATAACCTTTATGTCGATATTGTTCTGTATGAATATTTCCATGGTCTCCCTGCAATCAGGGCGGATCTCGTCGGCTATCGCTACTACGCCTATGATTTTTAGTCCGTTCCGTATAATCGGTTCTTCCCCATCAAAAAGATTCCCTGAACCTTCACATATTACGATGCTTCTCAATCCCTGTTTCGACATTGAACTGATTATCTCAGAAGCATCCATCTGATCTTCCACATGTCTTTTCAGGACGTTCCATGCACCAACGTAAATCGTATGTTCCATCCCGTCTTTTTTCACACGGACCGCGCTATATTTCCTTTCGGATGAGAATTGTATCTCTTCGATCAGATCACTTTTCTCTGAACCGAATTTATCATCCAACACTTCCACAGTCCTGTTACGACTACCCGTTGCACCGGTGAACAGGCGTATCTGATTTTTCGCTCGTTCTTCGTCAATCTTAAATTCTATGCTCCTGAACAACAGACGGTTACTGGTGATGGTACCAGTCTTGTCCATACAGACAGTATCCACATGGCTCATGGATTCCACCGAATTGGATCTTTGAAGCAATACTCCGGTATCGGCCATCCTTACGGCCGCTATCATGTACGTTAGAGTAATTAGAAGGAACAATGCTATTGGCACGACGTCCAGGATGATTGCGGCAGCTTTCAGTTCCTGCACTATAGATGTGAACTCTCCAAGGACGAATTTGAGGATCATATAGATGATCAGGACTATCCCTGCTACGGATATCAGTAGCTTCGTAACAGCCGAGGTCTCTAACTGTAGGGGCGTTTTCTTTCGTTTGTATTTACGGGCACTGACCAACATGTTCGCCGCAAATGTATCTGGTCCAAGTGCGGTGACCCTGAAGTAAGATTCGCCAGTTATACAGAACGAACCTGAGTATATGGTATCTCCAACATGTTTCCTCACGGTGCTGGATTCTCCCGTCAAGGCAGCCTCGTCCATCTCAAGGGAACGCATTTCCAGGATCTCGCCGTCCACTAGGACCTGATCTCCAGCCACAAGGTGGATGACATCGTCCATGACGATTTCTGATTGATCGATCACCACATCCTGACCGTTCCTGATGACGGTGACCATAGGCCTCATCTGTATGGCGATCCTGTCCAGCCTACGTTTGGCTTTGATTTCCTGTATGGTGGAGACAAAGATGTTAAGAGCGATTATACCTGTAGCCGACAGGGCGCTGTAAAGGTCCCCTGCTATGTACAAAAGTACACCCAGGATCATAAGGATCAAATTGAACCAATTCAGGAAATTCTCTATGAATATGTCTTTGTAACTACGACTTACTGTTGTTTCGACGGAATTTATAAGGCCCTTTGCCTTCCGTTGTTCAATTTCATCGGCACTTAGGCCGCTGATACCCATAGACCCACATTCAACTCCTTTATTAAATAGGCTGTACATGAGACGCTATTTCTTTATCGGACATAGGTTCGAATTCTACTGTCTCCCCTAGAGATATAAAATCTATGACGCACTTCACCGGACATTTGTAATATCCTGATACTGCGTTGGCGTAAACACTGAGTTGTAGTCTATACGTATCAACATTATTTTTCGACACATCGGTCTTGTAATCGTGGACCACAGCGTGGTCGGGATACAATGCCAGAAGATCTATTATCCCTCTTAATGTGACGTTGATGTCGTTAAGAGGTAACGAACAAGGTCTTTCTACGAGGATCAGGTCTGCGTCCTTCAATGAATCTAAGATATCTCTTATCGCCCTTATCTCCGGGATATTTTCTTCGTTTTCTCGAGGCTCTATACCTCTGGCTAGTCCTTCGGCTATGGCGTGGACTTTAGTACCGTATTCCATACCCTTGCCGGATATCTCGTCGGAACCTTCTCCCGGTGTTCCGCCTTCGAAGGTCATTATATCGTGTACACCTATTATCCTGCGACGAGGTTTAAATGGTGCCAGGTCAGGTTTGTTCACAACATGCACATAATTTTCTTGTATCGGTGCGATAAGATCGCCTATGGTGCCCAGATATTCGTTACCGGAAAGTTCTTTTATAAAGTTTGAAGGGCTGTAACTGCAGATCATGGTTACGTATTGTTTCGCTCTAGATATGGCTACGAATAATGTGCGACGATCTTCACTATAGTCTTTTTCTAAAACTGAACGGACTAGTTCGGTTTTCCAAGAATGGCCGATCCTAAGGAACCCATCCACGGATACGATATCCTTTGAACATCTGATTCCCTCTATCTCGTTGAACGAGACATCGGAGAAATCACTCCTATGGTTCGGTATAACCCCTTTGTCCAGTTGAGGTATTATGACTATGGGATATTCCAGACCTTTGGACTTATGCATGGTCTGTATCAGTACCGCATCGGTATCCAGGTTCGCATCTATGTTGTACGTGTTATGTTCTTTGATATCAGTCTCAATTATTCTTATCAGGTCCGATATTGTTAGAAGTGATGAACGATAAGCGGATGATAGGGTCGTTATGATAGCTTGTGTGATATCATTGTTAAGGCCATAATATGTGAAGATCGATGATATCAAGTCGGTAATTCGACGTTTCTTTTTTATGAGTTCCCCTCTTATAGTCAGGATTTCGGAAGGTACATCAGCGAAATTACCTTTCTTATCAGGGCGTAATATATCGCGTATATCGTTTATGTTATACTCCATGTCTGAAAGTATACCTGCCAGACCCCATGGGTCACGTTTGTTGTTCAAATATTTCATCCAGGACAGAAGAAGTTTTCCTTCTCGGGCGGACATTATCTCCACGTCTCCTTGAAGGAACGCAGGAATTCCTCGTCCTGTGGCGTTCTCGTATACTGCACGACACATCTTCCCGTTCTTGCATATAACGGCTATATCGCCATAATTAGGCTCTCTTGGAATGTCCCCGTCGCATATGACGTAATCCCCAGTGACGTAATCTATGATCCTGGAGACCGTTTCTGCTACTTCGTCCTCCCTTGGGACCTGTACATATCTCACGTGAGTATTATCGCCAATCCTCTTATTCCCCGCGGTAAGTTCTATGATAGTTTCTGGATCCAGATGTACGATCTCTTTCTGTGTTCCTGGTATGCTAAGAACACGGAATGAGGTATCTATAATGGTCTGGGAGCTACGATAGTTCACATTTAATGATAGACGGTTCACACTAGGTATCTTGAACGGCACACGTTCATTGTCGTCATTCAGATAACTACGCATGACCACAGCACGTTTTTCAAAATCTGTTATGTTCTCTATGGATACGAACCTGAATCCATATATCCCCTGTTTCCAGTCACCGACGACACAGAGATTCGGTTCCTTAAGGAGCATAAGTGAGATCATCATCTGATTCTCATTGGTATCTTGGAATTCGTCGATCATAACGTATCTACAGGACATACGGTCCCGCACTCCGGCGTTACTATAGAGTATCAAGAAAGCGAATATGGAGGTCAGTCCGAAGGTAAGTCTATCATCAATCACCGAATGGCGTATGAACTCGTAATAGACGTCATGGATGAACTCTATGATATCGCTGCGATCCTCGTATGCAGAAGCTTCGAGAACATCTAAGGGAATCTCCACATTATCGCTCACCATCGGGAAACCTTCGCTGTATAATGATCCCTTATCCATTTTGTCCTGAATCTTCTTTAACGTATCCTTCCTATTCTTGGGATCATTGTTCATCTTTTGAAGGAGTGACATTATCTCGTCGGTGTCTCCTAATAGGTCTTTACCATCCCTGCCGCCGAACCAACCCTTCCTTAACGGGACAATACCTTTGGACATGAGTTTACTTATCAATCCGTATATGTTCGAGGGAATGGTGCTGGCGATGATCGCTATATCCCCATATTCTTCATTGTTATCAGCACTAAACCGATCAAAAAAATCACTGAAATATTCTCTGTTCAGTGTTTCGTTCTCTATCAACGTCGCCCCCCTGGTCAGACGTTCTTTGAAACCGAGAAAATCGCTGACGACCTCAGGCGACTCCTTGACAATGGAATAGCAGAAAGAATCGAAGGTTCCCGCCTGCACTAATCGCGTATCTTTCTCTAATTTGCTGGAAGTAAGTTTTTCTCGGATCCGTTCTTCCATCTCTGCAGCGGCATTTCTTGTGAACGTAAGGAGCAGGACATCCCTGGTCTGTACATCCGGCCTACTTACGATGTTCACATATCTGTTGACTATCGTGAAGGTCTTTCCCGTTCCAGGTCCTGCGTCTACTACGTAGAAGCCGTCAAGACTTTCTGAGATTCTCTTCTGTGATGGATTAGGTTCACTGGTCATATTCGTCACCTCCTTCTTCTATCGATACAGGTTCACGGGTACAGATCGATATATAATTGCATTTTTCACAATTTTTTATAGGTTTTGCAGGGAATTTTGAATTCATCATAATGGAAGCCTCCGAATGATCCCTGTCTAATTTCTCCAGGAACATATCCATAGAATCTGATGGTATCAGGACCGTACCGTTCGATACCCAATAATCTTCTACAACGATTTTGAAAAGCTTTTTTAGAGCTCCTATGACCTTGTCCCTTTTACTTTTTAATGGTTTCATATTGAGGGAAAAAAGTATCGCATCAATTAGGGAATCATTGTTAAACCATTCTTCAGGGGGAAGACCGGAGGCAAATATGGGAGATATAAAAGAATCCCAATCATCATACATTTCTACGTAGGAATCTACGTTATTGAAAGATTCTCGGATGGGTGAGTTCTGGCCTCGTATCGCCTCTATCTTGGTCTCCTTTAGTAAATGAACGTCCAATACACTACCTCTGATGGAAGTTTCATCTTTCACACGTCCGTCCATGCCGAACAGATAAAAGAGGCCGAAAGTTCCATATGCGGAGATCCCGGAATCTCTCATGAGGGCAAGATAAATCAGGGGTTGTGTCTCGATGTAATTCTTACCGTCCATCTTGAATCCTTTTATGACATCTTTTGCAGTATTGAATTTACCGGTCTTGTAATCAATCACTTGCGAATCAAGCAGTAGGTCGAACTTGCCGTAGATTGGATGTAGGGGTGAATCCGAATCTCTCTCAACGGAACTACTGGTTTTCTCTAACCCTTCGGCCCTCATCAGTTCGTTTGGATATTTACGTGAGGAATTATCAACATCAAGAGGTACAGGCCCATCCATTCTCGAGTCTATGAAAACCATAAGGTTCCTGAGCCCTATCCGTATACGGTCCAGATCCAAGTCCTCCATCATCGGACAGGATAAGCCTGCATATGTATTTCCGATCCGTTCAACATAATATTCCAGGTCCTTTTCTCTAATAACGTTGGGATAACAGACGTACATCTCGGCGAACTCATGCAAAAGGATACCGAAGGCGGTCCGTTCATTATCGGGCGTTGAAACAAGATTGCCGTAATAGAACGCCCGAGGGCACATACAATAATCATTGTATGTAGATTTGGTGAATCTCCATTCATTCGATGTATCCTTGTCCAACTGTTCGATGCCTGTCTCAGGGAAGGATTGTTGTTCCTCTAGATACCACGACCCTTTCTTCACATCCGCAATATCGTTGAATTTGACAATAGGGCGAGATCTTCTTTCAATTTCGTGAATGCCTTCAAAAAGTAAAGTCGGTTTTGCGACCTTTCCGTTCTTCGTTGCGTTGACAGCATATATCCTTGAAGAACCCTGTTGGAGCAGTACGCGGAACTTCATGGCATCTTTTTCTGCCTCTGATTCCTTATCGATATATTGTTTACCTATGATCTTGTTACCCCATCCGTTCCCCATTCCCAGATAAGCGACGAAAGGCCTATCGACGAACATGGATTTTTTACAATCTGCCAACAGAACACCTTTCTTCTCACTTTCTGGTATCTGCTCGTTATGATGAAGTTCGGAGACATTGTTTACAGCATAGTTCATTTCCCCTACTAGCTGTGGGGTTACCATCTGTTCGTTAAATTTGAGTTCGTCCAATATCATGCGGACCTGAGGCCGGTGACGTTCACGAACCACAAGGTCGCAGACCTCTTCGAATGTCATCTCTTTGATATCTTTCATACAATTGGCAAGTTCAAGGGCCCTGCCGCCTATATCGGGGAGTCTAGAAAGCAATACATTGTCGTGTTTTTGTCGTATGGTGCCACCGTATGCAGAGAAAAGTTCCCTTACATGTCTAACCCTTACAGTTCTATATGATATCCCGAAATTCAAAAAACGTAAGAAGTCACGTATCTGCGAAAGATCGCGAACGGTCATAGTGTTCTTGAACGGTATTCCGCGCCTGTATAGGGCGGCACGGACAGCATCGGCTATACTGCTTTCAGTATCCATAATTATAGCTATATCTGTGGCTCGTTCAATATCTATCAAGTCTATAACGTTCTCTGCGATCTGTCTATCATTACCTATTTCGTAAATGGTCTCTATCTCGAATTCTTCTGTTTCGATAATTATTTCGATCTCTTTGTGTTTGATTGGGATGAAGTGTTTATCCAGGTCATCAAAGAATTCTATGCCTACGACCGCCGTACTTTTACCAAGGAACATATTCTCGGAAATCACAAATCCTGCTATGCTCTTTTCATGATAGGTCTCGGGTACGAATATGTCCATGGCCTTCTCGATGGTTGGAAGGACAGAATAGGATTCAAAAACATTTCTCGATAGACGAGAATAAAGGTATTTTTTAACATCCGAAGTATATTTTCTTATGTTCCTAATATTCTCTATCTCGCCATGGACATACTTGAAACCATAGCCGGTCTCATCAGCAACAGTGGCCACAACTTCCAGGTCGCTCATGAGGGCCCCTCCGAGAATCTGTACGGAAAGTTCAGCAGCTAGTTGTCTCGGTGTATATGCGAAGCCTCCGACTCTAGGGGTATCTATCCTACCGTTCAGAGCTGTTGCGAGAGGGGCATCATTTGTTATAACGATGTCAAAATCTCTAACTTCCTGATATATCTCGTCGATACTCTTGGCCCTATACATATTTCTGTATCTATCGATTAGTAGTAATGTTTTCCCTGAGATGCGGTAAAATATGTTTTAGAATCGGTGGCATTATCTATCATCCTTAACGTTCAAAGTTATGTGAAGGATATGTATGTGATCGAGGTCAACGCCGATGGCGACAAAGGTTATCCTGACAATATTGTGGTGGAGGTCGGGGTCTGTAAAGTTGATTTGGACCGTATGGATTTCGACTCGATCTATAGCGACATAATAGTACTAGATCCGTTGAACATGGGAAAGACATCTTTAGATTGGCTCACAGATACTGCCGGTATAGATGTCCGCGAGCTTTATATGGGGTTACCACAAGAGGAGGTGGTTTCTAATGTTAAAAAGTTACTTAAAGGGAACGAAGTGGCTTGTTTTGACATAGGTGAGACATTTGGAAGATTCCTTTTATTCGAACCTTGGGATTTCACTAAGGAAATGACGATCATGTCCTCTGTCTCATCTAGGATGCCTAGGAATGCATCCCCGATTCTGAAAACTAACTTACAGGGACGCATCGGATATGCTTACGCTAAGTTATGTCCTGATGACCCTGCAGATGTAGGGGACGGGCGTAGAGCACTTCAATTGGCACAGATGACATCCGAGATAACAATCCGACTTCGTAAGAGCGGGCTGTATTAGACTCTGAAAAACTTAAGTACTGAACCGAAACGTGTTTCGACTAATTGTGCCAGATAAGACGATATGTAAACTACAGCAAGAATTATAACTGCAAAAACAAGGATTACCTTGGTAAATGAACCCACAGAATTTCCCCAGTCTATGCACAGGTACATCGACATGAACAACATGGCCCCGATGATAAGGAAATACCAACCTTTGCTTTCTTTATGATTTAGATATATCAACCCAAGTCCTTGTAACCCGAATATCCCTGGTATCACTGCCAACAAAGTAGCGAACAACATGTTTTTTTTGGGCACTTCACGATTTACGGACCCAGTTGTTTTTCTCTCAGGTATATCGTCCCTAGGGACCGGACCATAACATTTAGGGCAGGTCACACTATTGGACGGTACTAGCTCGTTACAGTTTGGACATCTTTTACTGCTCATTCTCTCACCTTGATTTTGAAACCAGTGCATACTGCCGAAGCGACCAGTTCATCCTTATTGTAAACTTTCACGTCATAATTAGAGATTGAACGGGACTCGTTTATGAGTACAGCCTCGGCTCTCAGTAGACCGTCCTTAACGGTACGGTGATAGTGGACGTTAACAGACTGGCCCACTGAATCTCTTTCGATATTGGAAGCCACTCCAAAGGCGTGGTCTATCAACGCATAAGTGGCTGCGCCATGTACAACACCCAGGCTGTTAAGTATCCCTGGCCGTACTGACATCTCAGCTATCGTCTTTTCTTTTGAAACTAGGACAGTGGTGATCCCCACTTCTTTTGCGAAAGGCGCATCGGACATGAATCTGATCCTGTCCACGTTGGACCGACTATCTTCATCGATAATTGAAAGTAGCTCGTTTTGGTCCATGGTAATTAATCATCTTACTGTATTTAACAGAAACGCAACTTCGAGCGACCCAAGAAATTAAAGAGATGGGCGCCTTTGTATTGAACATGGCCGAGAGTCTAACGGTAACACAACTTAACACGAGGGTTCGGTCCATACTCTCTGAATCTTCGTCGGTAAAGGATATCTGGGTCATAGGAGAGATATCCAATCTTAAGTGCTATGCGAGCGGTCATTATTATTTCACTCTTAAGGACGAAGGAAGTGAGATCCGATCCGTAATGTTCAAAAATTCCCGAGGGCGTATCGATTTTGAACCTGAAGAGAACATGAAGGTCAAGGCCTTCGGACGTGTGGACCTCTACGTACAGAGGGGAAGCTATCAGTTCATAGTGGAGACCATGCAACGCTCTGGCATAGGCAATTTATTCTTGGAATATGAGAAACTCAGGAAGAAGTTGGAATCGGAAGGGCTCTTTGAGATATCCCGTAAAAGAAGTCTTCCCATCTATCCGAAGACCATAGGGGTGGTCACATCAGAAAGCGGGGCGGTTATCCATGACATTGTATCCACAACGGGTAAGTTGTTTCCTGTAAATATTTTACTGGCACCTGCACAGGTACAGGGGGATGGTGCAGCGGCCTCCATAGTAAGAGGTATAGAGTTATTGAACCGTGAGAACGTGGACGTCATAATAGTCGGAAGAGGGGGAGGATCCATCGAAGACCTTTGGGCGTTCAACGAAGAGATCGTCGCTAGAGCTATAGTGGCATCAAAAGTACCGATAATATCTGCTGTAGGTCACGAATCCGATCTCACAATAGCTGATTTCGTTGCTGATGTCAGAGCACCGACTCCTACAGGAGCGGCGGAACTCGCACTTCGTGATAAAAGAGAGGTAATCAAGCAAATAGACGGAATCGGGATCAGGGCCAACAGAGCTTTGGTCCACGTTACAAAGTTGATGCATTCCCGCATGGACTTGATGTCATCTAAATTGAATCCAGTCAGACAATATGAAAGACTGGCTATGTTAGAGATACGGACGGGACAGCTTTCTGACCGTGCCGATTCGGCTCTAAGGTCCTCGGTGCAGATAATGAGGTCCCGCTTCAACGCGATAGGATCGAAAATATCTCCTGTCGCCGCGATGCGTAATGTAGTATCCTTGAAGGAGAACATCAATTCCATATCTGGACGTCTGACGATGGCTATGGACCGCCGTATCAGGGACGCCTCATCAAAAATAGATTCCTTGCAAAAGAGATCGGAGGCCCTCAACCCATTGGGGGTCCTAGAGAGAGGTTATAGCTACGTCACGGATTCTGAAGGAAGGACCTTAACATCCGCAAAGGCCTTGTTAGAAGGATCTATCATCGATGTCAGATTCCGGGACGGCAGTGCTGAGGCAGAAGTAAAAAAGGTGAAGAACAATGAATGAAGACATAGAGAAGATGAGTTTTGAGGAATCGATATCGGCCCTTGAAGAGATTGTGAAAAAGCTTGAGGACGGAACACTTGATCTCGATGAGAGTCTTGTAGTGTACGAACGTGCCACTGTTCTCAGGGACCGTTGTAAGAAGATCCTGGAGGAGAGCGAACGCAGAGTACAGAAGATAACCGAGACCTCTCAAGGTGTCGTAAGGTCAGAGATGAAGGTTGAGTGACCATAGTTTGAAACATTTCTTTTTGGCCCACTTATCAGTGTCCCCATAAAGATTGGTGTTCGCGAAGTAATGGTCGTTGAAAGCTAGCCTTAGCGATCCAGAGAGTTCACCACTTCTTATGGTCTTACAATTAAAGGAACCGAAGTTGCATCTCAATCCGACTAGCAATACATCTACTGCATCATGGCCTCGAGCATAATCTTCGGGGTTATGTCCCTTAGAACTCTCTACCAATAGAATATCTAAAAGTTTCTTCTTGTTGATGCGTGGGTTGGTAGTGCAGCTCACAATATCATCAATCAGTCTTTTTTTATCGATTCGGAGACTTCTCTGATCGATAAAATTGTCAAAATTCAAGTTTTTAAAACATAAGCTCAGTCTATGTTCCTCGGAAATGTGCATCAACAATCCGATAGGGTAACAGGCCGATATAACCGCATCGAACACAGGACCGTATTTATTTCTAAAAGCTTCCAGGGCCTCTGTGTCTGCATACTCGCTAAGAACATCGCCGAGCGCAGGACTGGACATCATCATAATCTCAAGATCCCGATAATCTGTCTGGAATATAGGTGGAGTACGTTTCCTGCCCTGGATCCTATCTAGGTCCGCATCTACTATACCTACGACAGAAGTTATTTTACGATTGTGCCAGCATTCATCTACCGCTTTTCGAACGTTGCTCTTCGAATGGCCGATGACCACTTTCACTTTGTCATTATCGCTGAACTTACTGTAAAGTCGACTGTCAGTTATGCCTTCTACTACCAATACCGTGTCTTTGCCGGAGGATGCCAGCATCGATATCTCATTCGCAATATCCGTCGGTGTCAGTGAGTTCCGCATTTATATCCCTCAGTTCTCTTGCCATATCCCACTTGTCGTGGATTATTTGAGGGGAATGGGTTGCAACCACGAACTGCAGATTTCTCAGCCTTGCAATATCTAAGAATGTGCCACTCAGTTTTTGCTGCCATTCGATATGTAGTGAATTCTCTGGTTCGTCTATGATGACGATGGAACCTTCCGCGGTTTGAAAAAGTAGGCGATACATGATTATGACAATATTCTTCTCGCCAGATGAGAGTGCGTTAAGTGGTAGGTCTTCTCCAGTATCTAATCTAAAAACAAGATTATTCTTCTCGTTGATCATTATTGTCTTTCTGTAGAACATTTCGTTCAATATATCCTGGAAAACAACGATAGATTCCGATAATTGATATGACCTTTTTATGTAATCATCGAGGCCGAACGCCAGATCCTGATATTCCTCCCTCTTTTTAGAAAGGTCACTGTGACTAGGCGGAAAACGTAGGGATGAAGGGGAATCAGGCTCCAATCCCGCTTCTTTCATAAAGTCCAGTTTGGCCTTTAGGTCTTTAAATAAGAATACGAGCTCCCCGTCCGATAGGTCGGGGCGTTGTCCTTTTTTGGGTTTTGCAAGTTCGCTGTTTTCCTTCGCATATCTTATGCGGTCTCTGAGCTCTGTCGCATACACGATAACTGCGGGGACCAGATGTCCGTCCCCTCTTTTCACGGTCTGCCTCTCAGGTGGAATGTATGTGATTTGGAAAAGTCTGCGGAGCTCTGCCTCGTCTATAGGCTGTTCCAGTTCGTTCTTTTGTATCTGCACTTTAAGCTCTTCGTAATTCTCTACGATAAGGTTGACATCGCTGGTGTAATTGACGTCCATCCTATTGAATGGCAGGTTCTTTAAGACCTCGAACTCCCCTTTCATGGCCGAGACGAGAGCTCTAAGGGTCGTTGATTTTCCAAAACCGTTCCTAGAATATATGAAAGTAAGAGGGCCCGGACTAAAATCTAAATTGCAATCGCAGTGATGCAACAGTCCGTAAATAGTTATTGACTTGATCTTCATCTTACATCTGAATGTTCATAAGTATATTTTAAGTGCACTATGCCCGTTCGAAGGGGCTATCTTTATTTTCATGTAACAACTCTAGCGATTCAATGGAAGATAAAAACGTGTTCTTGGAGGTCAGGAAAGTGATCGCTACAGGGCAGATAGATTTGGCCGAGACGATGCTCAGGGATATCGCATTCTCCTCGAATGACCCGTTCTCACGGATACAATGTGCATCTACTTTGTTGGTCATAGGAAGGGGCGTGGCGTCGGAAGACGTCCTTTACGATCTTTATGAGGACCTTTCAGATCATGATGGTGACATATTCCCTATCGCTCAGGCGATGAGAGGACTTGGAAGGGCGGATCTGGCCGTAGAATTACTGGCAGATATAGAAAAGAGTGACCATGTTCTTAGGGAATATGCACTCTCACTCAATATGATCGGTCGTTTCTCTGATTCTGTAGATATCATAAACAAAATCGGGACTTTGAGTCTTTCGGATAAGGTATTAGCTGTCGATTCACTCAGCTCTTTGGGCAGGTCCGAAGAGGCGATGAAGGTATCCGACACCTTATATCGTGAGGCGCCCGAGAATTATGGTGTACTACGTTCAAGATGTGCGGTACTGATATCCGCAGGAAGGGACAAGGAAGCAGTGAAGTTCGTACGTGGTCTTCTAAAGGCTGACAAGAATTCGGCCAATGCCAATGCTGCAACAGCTTACGTCATGCATGTGATAGGTAACACTAAACCGGCTGGTGCGTTCTCTTCTAAGGCACTACGTACGGACCCCTCCCATATTGGCGCCATGGAAATATTGGCGCTAAGCTTGATGGAAAAGGGCAAGTTTAGGGACGCAAGTATAGTTGCAGGGGCCATGAACGAGAAAGAGCCGGGAAATCCCGCTGCCGTCAGAATATTGAAGGAATGCGGCGGAAGGATGGATCAGTAATTATCCATACGGCCTTTCATGTTTATCTTCCTGTTACTGACCCTGCGGGACCTTTTCCCTCCGCTCCTAAATACTTCTTTCCAGAAACCAGGCATGAAGAACAACAGTGCTAGAGCTATCTCTAGACGTCCTAGGAACATGACTATGATCATGACAATCTTGACTATCGGATTTAACATGTACATCCCATCAATCGGGCCGTAATTACTTACGGCGGCACCAGTGTTACATACCGATGTTATTGCCAATCCTACAGAATCTTCCGGCAACATCCCATTTATCATGAATATGACCGAAGCGATCACAAGAGTCAATGCAAAGAGCGCTATAGCTACGAAGGCATTGATCACCGATGTCTCCTCCACACTTCCTCCGTCCATTTTGACGTCATATACGGCCATGGGATGGAGGGTCTTGTAGATACTGTTCTTAATGTATTTCCCGATTATGACGAAGCGGTACATCTTCACCCCACCTGCTGTGGACCCGCTCATGCCACCTATGAAAGCAACGATAAGGAGAAGCATAGTGCACAACGGCATCGGCCATACTGCTGGGTCTGTAATATCTATCACCGAAAATCCGGTAGTAGTACCCATAGAGATGACGGTGAATATCACATCACCGAAGGTTTTCATTATATCGCCTGAGCTAACGATATGATTGAAATTGATCAACAAGACAGAAATCAACACAGCAATTCCAGTATACCAATAGATGGTCCATCTGAACTCGGTGTTGTTCACGTAAGGCTTTATCTGTCCTTTGTAGAATCCTTTGAAATGCAAATAAAAGTTCGTACCGCCTATGAACATGAACACGACCACGATAGATTTGATAAGCGCACTATAATCGGCAAGACTATCCGCATTGTTCATGAATCCCCCTGTGGATACTGTGGACAGCGTCATACAAGCCGAATCGATCCCATTTACGCCGAAGATCATAAGCAATATGAACTGGACAATCGTGATCAGTACGTAGATCAGCAGAAAGCTCTTCGCTGAGTCTTTAAGTCTGACCGAGAAATTCTTTGTTCCGGACCCAGACATCTCATTGATGAAGAATCCCTTCCCACCTAGGCCCATTATAGGCAACATATACAAGAATATCAAAATGACGGACACACCGCCTATCCACTGTGTCAGAGATCTCCAGAGGAACAAGCTTTGAGGGAACGTATCGAAGTCCCTTACCATGGTGTAACCTGTCGTGGTTATGCCGCTCATGGACTCGAACAGTGTGTCTAGGATATCCATGCCATAGATCATGTAGGGTGTCGACCCCACCATGAGCATTATCAGGAACGCTCCCCCTATCATTAAAATTCCCGAGGTGGCCTGCATCCCTTCTTTATCTTCTTTGAAAGCTAGAGATATCAATAGGCCGACAGGAATTACAAAGGCCATAGGGATAAGGAACATCAAATAATTTTCTTCGTAGTAAAAAGATGCTGCCAACGGGATCAATAATGCCGATCCCATGAATACCATTATCAACCCTAGAGAATGGGCTACCGTGTTTTTCCAACGACCTTTATCGGCATTGAACCTGTCCAATAGGGCCATGGATCACAGCCCCAATATGTCCTTGCCTAGAAGTTTTTTGATTCCGCCACTTTTAGCCATGTACGTGTAGACCAATACTTTGTCGCCTTCTCTGAAATCAGTGTCATATCTTAGGTACATTATTTTTTCGTCACGAACCACAGCGACGAAGCGTACCCCCTCAGGGATCAAAATGTCTCCGTATAATTTATTGAAGATGGGTGTACGGGCATCGATCTTCGCGCTGAAAAAGTATTCATTATCATGTTTCATCTTCAGGATAGAATCCTCCTCGGAGACAAGTCCTTTTGTTATTTCGTTGGCGATGATCAGATGATATCCTATTATCGTCTCAATCCCGGTGAAACTGAAAATATCCTTGTATTGTCTGGTTAGATATCTGGATATGACCTTTCTGGTGCCGAACTTCAGTGATGCCATACATGCAAGGAGATTTTTCTCATCTGCATCTGTAACGCTTATGAGCACATCAGCTCTTCCGACGTTCTCTGTTTTGAGTATATGTGGATCTATAGTATCCGAGTTAACGACTATAGCATCTTTTAGATTACGGGAAGCTTCCCTGCAAAGTTCCTTGTCCTCCTCAATGATCTTCACATAGACCTTTTTATTCATTTCACTTAAGGCTTTTGCAACATTCATCCCGACGACACCTGCACCCATTATCACGAATTCCAGTGCCTCTTCCTTGATGCCGATCATTTCGTTGAAAGCTTTGAGGCTGTCCTCGTTACCTATCACGGTTATACGGTCCCCGGATCGTATCTCTACTGTCTCTACATCGAGTATGACATCGTCACCACGATAGATGCATATGATATCACACTTAGAGGGTATGTCGAGATTCAGTGTTATCTGACCTACGATATTTTGATCGTCTGTGACTTTGAACGTCGCTATCGCGATACCAAGGGATTTTATGGACTCGTAATCTATGGCATTCTCCAATGTAGCAAGCTTGAATATCTTGTTAGAGCTGATTATCTCGGGGGAGATTATCATATCTACACCCTCGTTCCCTTCTGCGGTGGTCTTTATAACGTAATCAGGATCCTTGATGGTGGCCACAGTGCGCAAGGAAGGACGGTACCTTTTACAAGTTATACATACGAAAAGGTTCATGCCGTCAGACGATAAGGTAGATACGATGAGATCGGCGGCATGTTTTTTTATCGCGGATTCTAGGACTCTAGGGTTGGTCCCATCCTCGTGAAGTACAGAGACGTTAAGCATATTCTTGATGGCGTCTGCCTTAACGTTGTCCTTCTCGATTATCATAACATTGTGGACGGCGGAGAGAGTCTCTGCGGAAGTAAATCCTACGTTCCCTGCACCTATGATTATGATATTCATTTAAGATCCTCCCTTTCGAGATACTTAGTGACGTTATGTAGGTAATGCCTCGATATAATAGTCTGAACCTACGCCAATATGTAATCAATCTGCTTTGAATGTAAATGCTTTTCGTAAAAACAATGCAAAAAAATCTAAAATTATATCATTTCTTATTTTATGAAAAACCAACCACGTTAATCGCGTAGTATAAATCACCGTAGTATGATTTAGGCCACATGTGGAAACATGTTAGCGAGGATTTCTGGAAAGAGAACCGCGCATCCAAAGTCGGCGATGTTACGGACGTGGTCCGCGAAATAATAGAGGATGTCCGTGTGAACGGGGATAAGGCACTGTTGGAACTTACAAAAAAGTTCGACAAGCAGGATCTAAAATACTTAGAGGTGACCCGTGATGAGATCGAGGACGCATACGACATGATCGATCAAGAGCTTATCGATGAGCTTGAGAACGCGGCATATAATATTCAGCGTTTCCACGAGATGCAGGTACCTCCAGATATGTGGCTCAGAGAAGTGGAGCCCGGTGTAACGTTAGGGGTGAAGAGTACTCCTCTTGAGACCGTAGGTTGTTACGTCCCTGGAGGTCGTGCATCCTATCCCAGTACCGCTCTAATGTGCATAATACCTGCAAATGTTGCTGGTGTGGAAGAAATAATCTGTTGTACTCCTGCCCCGGTCAACCCAGCTACGTTGGTGGCTATGGATATCGCTGGTGCGGACTCGATATACAAACTGGGCGGGGCCCAAGCCATCGCCGCGATGGCGTTAGGCACAAAAAGCATCCCCAAGGTGCAAAAGATAGTAGGTCCTGGTAACGTTTATGTAACTTCAGCAAAAATGATGTTACGTGATGTAGTCGAGATAGATTTCCCTGCAGGACCAAGTGAGATTGGCGTCCTCGCGGATTCATCTGTGAATTGTGAATTCATTGCGGCCGATCTTATAGCACAAGCCGAGCACGACCCATCATCTGCCAGTATATTGATAACCGACAATCCTGATCTTCCAGGTAAAATATGGTCATTTATGGAGAAGATGATCGATAGGCAGCCTAGAAAGGAAATAATACTGAAGGCGTTGAATAATTCTGGATATATCGTGGCGGCGGACATGGACCTAGCTATAGAGAGCATGAACCGTATAGCACCGGAACACCTTTCGATACAGACCGTGAATCCTATGGACACATTGTCTAAGATCAAAAACGCCGGTTCGATCTTCATCGGTCCTTATACCCCGGTAGCCGCTGGAGATTATGCTTCGGGGACCAACCATGTACTTCCTACAGCTGGTAGTTCGTCAACAGCATCTGGCCTGAATGTAGCACATTTCCGTAAGACCTCAACGGTCCAGATGTTGACCCGTGATGGATTGCAGACTATCGCACTCACTATAGAGACAATCTCAACATCCGAAGGGCTACATGCTCATTGCGATTCTGTCAGGGTGCGTTTCGACGATGAGGAGTAAGAGCATGAAGGAGCGCATAGACCTCTACGACCCTAATCTGTATATCAATCGTGAACTTTCTTGGTTAGAGTTTAACCGTAGATGTCTACAGGAGGCCAATGACGACAGCGTCCCTTTACTTGAGCGTCTGAAGTTCCTTGCGATATGTTATGGGAACATGGACGAGTTCTTCATGATTCGTGTTCCAGGTATAATCAACGGGATAGCTGCGGGAGCCCCTATATTGGACGCCCCGGACATAGATCACAATAATTTTCGACTCCTATCGAACATTAATATCAAAGTTCGAGATCTTTTAAACGGATATACCGAGTGCTGGGATAATTTAAGGGCATCGCTCTTTGAAGGGGGGATACATATGCTCATGTTCGACGATCTAACAAAAAATCAGGTCGAGGTCATAGATAATTTCTATGACGAACGTATACACCCATTACTTACGCCTCTGGCCCTTGATACATCCCATCCTTTTCCCTTCATATCCAATAACACGTTAAGTCTGGCCACTAAGATGAAGAATTCTAAAGGTCAGAATATGTACGCAAGGATAAAGATCCCTTTAGGTGCCTTCGATCGATTCATACGCATCCCTTCTGAATCATCAGCAATGAATTATGTCCTGTTGGAGGACATCGTACGTCATAATGTGCATAAACTGTTCCCTGGCTTCAATATCGAGGGTGTTTACGCTTTCAGGGTCACAAGGAACGCGGACACGAAAGTGATGATAGATGAAGCATGTGATCTCATGTCCGCGGTGGAGGAATCAGTCGAGGGGCGAGGTACAGGATTCCCCGTTAGGATGGTCACGGAATCTGCGATGCCTGATGACATGGTGGAGATCTTCGGTAAGAACCTCTCACTTACGCCAGAACAGATACACAGGTCCGATTCGCCGTTGATGTTGAACAGTCTTTGGGAACTTTATGATCTGAACTTACCTGAATTAAAGGAAGTGGGTTTCAAACCTCACTGTCCTCCTGAACTAGCCGAGGACAAATCGATATTCGAGGCTATGGCGAAAAAGGACTGGTTGTTATACCATCCTTACGAATCCTTCGGGATAATAGTTAGGTTCTTACAAGAGGCGGCCCACGACCCTCAAGTGAAAAGCATTAAGATATGCCTTTACAGAATCGGGAAGGATCCCTCTATAATTCAGGCCCTTACGTATGCTAGAGAGCAGGGTAAGACGGTATCTGTGCTAATGGAGATCCGAGCTAAATTCGATGAGACCAACAACATAAAGTTGGCCAAGGGCCTGGAGCAGATGGGTATCCACGTGGTCTTCGGTCCGGTGGAGCTTAAAGTACACTCCAAACTTTTACAGGCCGTTCGTCTGGAGGATGGACATCTTGTCAGGTATACGCACATGAGCTCCGGTAACTATAACGTAAGTTCTGCGAAACAGTACGCGGACATATCGTTTTTAACTGTAAATAATGAGATAGGTGAGGAAGTAGGGGAGTTATTCAATTCGTTAACCGGTTATTTTGGTCCAAGGGATTACAAAAAACTGTTGGTCTCTCCTTTAACGTTGAAAAGTTCCCTGTTGAAGATGATCGACGATGAGATAGGACACATGGAAAAGAACGGTCACGGATATATCGCCATGAAGGCCAATGGGCTGATAGATGCCGATGTGATCTCCAGCCTTTACAAAGCATCCATCGCTGGTGTGAAGATTGATCTTAACATCCGTGGCCTTTGTTGCCTACGTCCAGGAATTCCCGGGGTTTCAGAAAACATCCGCGTTGTGCGTGTAGTGGATATGTTCCTTGAACACGCCCGGATCTATTATTTCGAGAACGGTGGTGACCCTAAGATGTATATGGGTTCGTCGGACATCATGCCTAGGAATCTAATCGCAAGGGTTGAGACGTTATTCCCTATCCTTGACAAAGATATGCTCATATCAGTCAGGGATACCATCCTAAAGATCCATCTTTCGGATAATGTAAAAGCTAGCGAACTAACCGCGGACGGGACCTATGTACCCGTGGTCAGAAATAAGGGTGAACCTAAGATAAGGTCCCAACAGTGGCTGATAGAGAATAGGGGGTGCTGGCACGGTTGAAGACAAAATAGTAGGGTTCATAGACGTTGGTACTAACTCTATACATGTGTTAGTATCAAAATTCTTTCCAGATGCACTAGGCACTCCGATATTTCATGATAAAGAATCCGTAAGGCTTGGTCAGAACCTGTTCTCCCAGGGATTCATAGACGAGGAGACCATCAATAAGACGAAGCTCGTCGTAGGACATTTTGTCCGTGTGGCACAAGATATGGGAGCTAAAGAGATATTGGCATACGCAACTTGTGCTGCGAGAGAGGCGTTCAATAGGGACGCAATCCTTGATGCTGTTTCAGAATCCGGCATAGACCTGAAGATAATCTCAGGTAAAGAAGAAGCAAGGTTGGTAGGGCTTGGGGTGTTCGGTCCCTATGGACCACCGGACCGTTGTGTTCTCATCGACCTTGGCGGTGGCAGTACGGAAATAAACCTTACAAAGGGTAATGAGATTTTGTTACTTGACAGCCTCAAGGCTGGTTCCATTCGTTTTTCATATGGACTTGGGATAGATCAACACGCTCGTGTATCAAAGTCAGACTACGATTTGATGCTTAAGGAAGTGGATAAGATTTCAAAGAACACAGCGAAGGAGCTTAACGAGGTGGGCTTTGACCGTGCGATTGGTTCTTCTGGAACGATTATAAATCTGGCTGAGATGTGTGCCGCCCGTAGGGACGGAGATTCCTCATACATGACCAAGAAAGAGCTTTCCGAGCTTATGAGGGACCTGTGCGGGATGACAGAGGACCAACGCCGCAACGTACCAAAAATGAATCAAGGACGTTCGGATATAATCATAGGCGGGGGAGCCATCGCTGAACAGCTGATGGACTCATTCGAGATTGACAAGATCTTCATAAGTGATCAGGGTCTCCGTGAGGGGATGCAGGTGGATTACCTGCTTGGACGCGGTCATAAAGAATTCAACCTGAGGAATTCATCCATATTGACACTGGCTAGAAGGTGCGGATCCAATGAGACCCATTCTGCACAGGTAAAGATCCTGGCATTACGATTATTTGACGGGTTAAAAAAGGCAGGCCTTCACATTATGGACGACGATACAAAGGAAATCCTTGGATACGCTGCGATATTGCATGATATCGGTGAGTTCATAAGTTACAAAGATCACAATCTACATACGTATACGATCATCACAAACTCCAATATGCCAGGCTTTAATGCAGATGAGATAGAGGACATGGCACTCATGGCGAAGTTTCATCACAAACGGTTCCCAGCAGGCACTAATAAGTTTCTCAGACCCTTAAATAAAAATCGTGCCAAGAATGTCAGGATGTGTGCTCTGATGCTTAGGATGGCAGATGTCCTCGATAGACACAGGTCGTCACCAGTGGAAGATATGAACGGACGTTTGACAAAGAACAGCGTGATCATAGAACTAACATCAAAAGAGGACCTTAGCATGGAAGTATGGAAGATGGAAGAGCTCTCAGATGCCTTTAAGGACGTTTTTGGCTTAGACCTGAAGATATGTGCTTCAGGATGGGGAGATGAGATTTAGGTCCCCAACGGTGAGACGACCGTCGGTCATTAATATTATTCATCTTCGCCATAATCATTAAATTTAATCAATGTATGACAAAGTTTAGAAGCGGGAAATCCCTTGCATGGACTAACGTCCGTTTCCCGCTTTAAATTATTTATATCCTTCAGGATCAAGCCTGAGGGATAAACCTTTTCTCAAGGCGATACCATTCAATTCTGGCATTTTGTTCCTAAGTTGTGCAATCTCTTCCGGTGAGGTCTGTATCAAGGCATCATCACCAAAATATCGGAACCTTATCTGACTTACGCCGGCAACATCCCTTATCAAAGATTCCCATTCCTCAATATAGTTAAGAGAGGCCTCCGTAAGAACAGTGCCAGTAGGTATGCGGGTGGCTAGACAGGTATCTTTGACCATGTTCTTTGACCAGTCTTTAGAGTTTACGTGGTCTAGTACATCCGACCTAGTTATCCTCAGGGTTTCTAAAGGACTGAGTACTCCAAGTTCCGAAGCGGCCCTCCGACCTGGACGATGTTGCAGGAGATCATCATGATTATCTCCGCATAAACATACGTCTATCCCAAGTTCTTTCCCAAGTCCTTTCACAGCAGAATATACTGCCATTTTGCAAAAATAGCATTTCTCTAGATCATTCTTGACAACATTGGTAAGGTCTCCCCACCCTATCTCGATTATCCTAAGCGGTATACCGATATCGTCGGCGATCCTTTCTGCTTCGGACCGTTGTCTCCTGCTTACTATGGGCATATCCACAAAAACTGCATAGGTCCGATCTAAAGAACATCTACAAGCCTCAGCCAGATAGGAACTGTCATATCCTCCGGAGAAGGCTAGGACGGCAGAGTCTAGTTCCTTGAGAAGTCCGCATACTTCACTGAACTTGTCCATGACAGTGTTGATTTCCGCGAATGTCTTTAATCCTTCCCCATATATCTGTGTCCATGGACATCAGAGAGGTGCTCGAATCATACCGATTAGGGAAGATAGAGGCGGAAGAGGCAGAGAAAGCTCTTCGCACCGACTACATCGAGTCTCTCGGTAGGGACGTGAACCTGGACCTAGGTAGAGAGGTCCGTAAAGGCACACCGGAGGTTGTCTATGCAAGGACAAAGACCCCCGAGGTCGTAGAAAAGATAGTGAGGTCATCCACAAAGAGGATGTTGGTATCTGGTGCCAGCGAGAAACATTTTGAAATTATAAAAGACGTTGACAAGGCAGAATTCTTTGAAGAATGCGGTTGCATAGTAGTAGGAGGATTCCCTGACGAACGTCATTGTCCGGTGGCAATTATAACTGCGGGAACATCAGATGTGCCAGTAGCAAAAGAAGCGGTGCTGATGGCACGTATGATGGGTTGTCCATGTATAGAATTCTTTGACATCGGTGTTTCAGGTATGCATCGACTTATCGGACCTATGAAGGAGATCATAAGCAAGGATGTGGCAGCTGTGGTAGCGGTAGCAGGCATGGAAGGAGCTCTACCTACCCTCATATCATCGTTATCCCCGGTACCGGTCATCGGGGTCCCCACGTCAACAGGATACGGGTTCGGAGGTGACGGAATCGCAGCGTTGATGGGGATGTTACAATCCTGTTCGCCTGGTCTCAGTGTAGTGAACATAGACAACGGGATCGGAGCTGGAGCCGTGGCAGCAATGATATCCAAAGGCAGGACAGCGGAGAAATGAGGCAGCAGACCCTCTTCGACCCGATGTTGAAGATGAATAGGAGCACGGATATCAAGTCAGGTCTGTGTTCCATCTGTAAAGGCTCTCGTAGATTGTGCGGTAAGGACAGATGTCCACTGATGATCAAGTTCTACTCCCAACAGAAGACCCTGCCCATGATGGATACAAAAGATATAGCTGGTTCAAGTCCCCCCTCGGTATTCGTGGGAAGACATGGATATCCGAAGGTGGACGTGGGGCCTCTCATCCCGCCGGAGTTCGGGGACACATCAATAATGGATACACCAGAACTCTGGATGGGTAAGACCATAGACGAGATAGTTGATTTCAGATTCAAACTTATTCGGGGTAAGGTCAGTATAAACGCTTATGATTTCAAAAGTTCAGGTCGTGTAGTGGACGATATCCAGGAGATAGCATTAACAGAACGGCCGTTGGACATCGAGGCGAAGTTTGCAAGCAAACCCCGTGGACGTGTGATACTGGACGATGAGGTACAACCTTTTGGGCCATCTGCAAAGATGACCTCGATGAAGAAGAGCAATGGTAGGTTCGAAAGGAACCTTGAGCGTAGTTTTTATGATACGGATATGAAGGCTGCAGATGCTGTTATAACATCATATCGTAACGGGACCCTCATATCAGAGATCGAGAAAGCGTTCTCGGTGGGAACAATGGGTGTGGACAAAAGGCGTAAATTCGTTCCAACAAGATGGTCTATAACCGCCGTTGACGATATAATCGGCAAGGACCTCCTAAGCACAACTAAGTTCTACAACACGATAGATGATTATCGCATATACCAGTGGGAACAATTGGATAATCGTTGGTGTGTACTGATGATGCCTTGCACATGGAGATACGAGCTTATCGAAGCATGGTATCCAAACACTACGTGGAACCCCACCGGCCGTACGATAGATATAATAAGCGACCACGAATTCTTCGATGGTCGTAAGGATTATGCGCATATAGGGGGTTGTTATTACGCGGCCAGGATGGCTGTCAACGAGCTTCTCATCAAAGAACAACGTACTGCTGGCACAGTGATATTCCGCGAGGCCCATCCAGGATATGTAATGCCCGTAGGCGTATGGAACGTCCGGGAGAACGTCCGCCACGCTCTAAGCACCGTACCATATAGTTACGATACTCTGGACAAGGCTATGGACCACGTCGATAGAGTAATGGAAATTCCGAAGAGTACCTGGATATCTAATTCAGGCGTTCTTAAGGATTGGTATACTCAAAGGAGGATCGAGGACTATTACTGATCTTTTCGATTTTACTTCTGCGGATGAATGGGATGGGATATTCGAGACCGTAAAATGTAGACGTGCTCTTTCGCCTTCTGGACTACCAGATATAGATTATGCCCTTAATCCATATGGCGGATGTGAACATGGATGCGTATATTGTTACGCTCCAGAAGTAACACATACCGATTGGAAGGAATGGCGGATCGTACGGGTACGTAGCAACATAGTTCAACGTCTGGCCAGAGAGTTGATCAATCTACGAGGCACCGTAGGCATCGGTACTGTCACAGACCCTTATCAATATGCTGAGAAAAGGTTCATGTTGACACGTCATTCAATCGAAGTTCTCAAAGCGGCAAGGATGAGGGTCCACATACATACAAAATCGGACTTGATTCTTAGAGATATTGATCTGATATCGAAAATGGAAGCCGAGGTCGGAATAACGATAACGACCTTGAACGATAATGTATCCCATGTCATCGAACCAGGTGCACCAGTACCCGCTAAAAGGTTACATGCCCTTAAAAAACTCACCGAAGCAGGCATCGACACTTATGCACTGGTCGGCCCCGTTTTAAATTCACTTGAAGGCTTAGAAGAAGAATTTGTTGCTGCCATAGTATCTACGGGCACCAAACGTATGTGCATCGACAGACTGAATATGCGTCCATTACTTTCGCAAAGACTTGAACGTATGGACATAAAAGGTTCTGAATCTTCTTTAAAAAAGATACGTCGTCTGGCCGAAGATTCCGGATTGAAGGTGACGGACGTATTCTGAGCGGTAGCTCATTTTTATTTTTTTAATAATCATGGAGATCATACTGATCCTGGGTGACACAATATGGATGCCGCGAAGTTACGGATATATCACGGGAAATGGCCATTATGGTGAACAGAGGATACTATACCAGATGTAAGATCGACAGTGGTCAGTGACTCAGTCCTTAGACCATATGCCAGCGTCCATGTATCCATCTATTACGACGTTGAAAGGCAGTATCTTTGTCCAGCCGTTACGATCCAATATGTCCATGAATCCGACGCCAATCAATCGAGGACCGCCAAGGCGGTCTATTAATGCTTTCACATTTTCTATAGGACAGCCGATCTTAGGCATAGCTAGACCTCCTAGGACTACCAGGACGTCGACATGATTCAGTTCCGTCCTCTCAACACTCATCGTAAAACCCAGCCCCTCCGTCCACTGCATATTTCTCGCTTCGGCAGGGTCTGCCAGCGGTACATAGGTCAGTTCGAACTCTCTCCTCCTCACTCCGAATGCAAGCATCTCGGCCACAGGAGGGCAGCTTCCGATCGAGCCAGTGAAGGCTACTTTTGAACCGTTCGGTACATCTTCCACGCTATCCTTGAACAGACCGGTCAGTCCGGCGAATCCTTTTTTTCTTTCACTGTCCTCCATATGACATTCCTCTATACCCTCAACGGTCACAAGGACCTTATGGTTATGCCTTATGTAATACGGAAAGACCTCTAATGTTCACTGTAATAACTCCGATCTTGTTAACGATCCGCTGAGAGGAATCATCCCTGATATCAGGTCTTAATGATGGTCCGATCCTTAGCGATGGCGATGTCTGTTCAGCAGGATTCCATCAGACTATATAGTATGTAGAATACTTACGCGATACTTGTTTCATAAGAGAGTTAACGCTGTGACGGATATATTCTGCCAACAATATATAATCCAAATAATAATCACACTTCAGAACTCGGCCAAGAAGATTCTTAATAAGGCCATTATTACAAACAGAAAAAATAGCAATAATAAACAACATTAATATAGAAGAACAAAATTACTGTAACTAAGATAATTG
>CAYJDU010000002.1:0-20654 GCA_964369035.1 uncultured Methanomassiliicoccales archaeon
CGCCTACGTTGATGCATATCATAAATTCTATTCCTGACCCTTATGTAAAAGAAGCATTGAAGGCGCATGCGATTGCAGGGATCTCACTTACGATAATGCCTACTGAATCCGTGCTTTACGCTACGGGAGCGTTGGAGGAAATAGGATTGGATAGGGATCTATTGAACATCCTGAACGCTATGAGGTCCTCTGATCACCCTAATACAGGTGCCCTTGAGGAATATTTTCATAATAATTCACCTGTGTTGACCGTCGATGCGTTAGAAAAAGACTATCTCGCACCTGTGATGGATTACGCCATCAATTACATGGGAGGCACTCTCGGCGGAGTTGTTACCGCTGGAGGAACGATGGAACTCACTCACGCTAAGATTACGTCCATAACCGAATCATCGTCGACCTCCAACAGATCGATGAGGACCTTAGATGAGATGGAAGGCGTAGTTAACAGTTTTAGCCAAGAAAATAGTGAAGCGGTAGTCAGCACATGGATAACCGGCGCTCCTGCGATAACCTACGATCTTTCTAAATCTGTAGCTGACGATTTCCAATATGTCGGAATAGTTGTCATCGTATTGATCCTGATTCTACTTCTTGTTGCTATGAAGTCCTACATCATACCGATACGTTCAGTATTGACGATCCTGATGGGTGTGGTATGGACGATCGCCCTTACGAATCTGCTGTTCGTCGGATTACTTGGAGTAGACATAGTTTGGCTTGTTCCGTTGATATTATTCATAATATGTCTTGGGATAGGGATGGATTATGATATCCTATTGACCACACGTATTAGGGAGAACGCTGTGCACCTTGGGATGGACAATGATAAGGCGATATACGAAGCCGTGACTCACACAGGGTCCGTCATAACCATATGCGGTCTGATAATGGGTGGAGCCTTCGGAACGTTGATGTTATCCTCCATGCCCATGATGCAGGAATTCGGCTTCTCGCTATGTGTCGCAATCCTGGTAGACGCACTGATAATCCGTACCTACGTCGTTCCAGCAGTGATGCATCTACTTGGAAAGTGGAATTGGATAGGGCCTAAGTGGTTACAGAAGGTCCCGGTGGACCAGAATTAAAACAAAGGATCCTATGGATCCTTTTAATTCTGTAAAAAATGTTAAAGGGTTTAGTGAGAACGCTTACTCTCTGATTGCGGAGAAGGAACACTCTTCGATACATAATCCGCATTCAATGCATTTTTCAGCATCTATGGTGGCTACGTCTTCGACTGTGATTGCTCCTTCGGGGCAAACGTCCTCGCACACACCGCAAGCGGTGCATTCGGAATCAATAATGGATACCATTTTATGACCTCGGCCCCAAATACACGAACTCCTTTAAATTGGTAATTGTTTTTGATCGTTGATCAACATCATAAAAATAAGCCGTTAAGCTGAAAATAATATATCATTATCAACATATCGGATGACATGGAGCAAAAACCACCTGACTATTTTCGTTTTGGGGATCCGAAGGGCGATGAAGGACGTAAAGCACTTGAATCGATGAACTCCCATCACAAAGATCTAAGTGAATGGGCAATGTCCTTACTCCCGCCAATGGATCCCAGTGATATCCTGGACGTGGGGTGCGGTGGTGGCATGCAACTTATGATGCTCGGCTCGAAATTTCCTAAGTCACATTTGACAGGCGTTGATATATCTAGAGATGCCGTGAAGTTCGCATCCAAGACCAATAAGGCCAAGATCGATATGGGAATGTGTGTCATTGAAAAGGCATCTGCCGAGAAACTTCCTTATCCTGATGCAACCTTTGATTTCGTCTCTGCATTCGAGACATATTTCTTTTGGAGCGACCTTAATATAGCGTTCAGTGAAGTATATCGTGTCCTAAGATCCAAAGGTATATTGATGGTAATATCCGAACAGTATCCTGACTCTATATTCAATGAGAGGAACGATGAAGCGTGTAAAAGGACCGGCATGAGACTTGTACATAACGATGAATTATTATCGATATTGGAACACGCAGGTTTTACTGTGGAATATACGACACTACCAGAAAATAATTGGGTATGCTTCATCGCTAAAAAGTAATGGTTTTTTCATGATATGATAGGATTAATGTGTCAAAGACGTTAATTCCATTAGAAAAGTTTAATCAGTTAGTAATACGGTCTACCGACCATGGCAGATCAGACCTCGGACCAAAAAAATAGATGGAAGAACAGGCATATGCGGACCGTCTGTGCCTTTGCGAACTCATACGGCGGGAGATTGGTCATCGGGAAAGCGGATTCTTTCTCACCGGAGGAAGCCTTTGATCTTTCTCAGGACATCTGTAAAAAAATATCTGATGTCCTCGACATACACCCACATATCAGACCGATCGAGAACAAAGGGCGTGCCTGTGTTGCCATGGATATAAAACCGAGTCCTGAACCGATAAGTTTCAACGGACTATATTACAGACGTATTGGCAAAGTGGACCGTGAACTGGTCGGTGACGATTTAGAGAATTTTATTCTTCTGAGGGATCGTAGGGCAAGATTAGGTCTCCTTGTGCCCGGGGCGGTGGTCAAGGACCTGGATAAGGATGCTATAGCTAAATTCCGTTCTTTGGCCAAGGTCCCGAAGAAAATTGATAATACCAAACTCATGGAATCAATGAACCTGATGCAGAAAGATCTGCTCAAGGGTTCAGCGGTGGTTATGTTCCACAGTGACCCATCCAAATTCATCGTGGCTCCGGATATACGGATAGGCAGATTCTCTTCCTCTGGCATGATGGGCGAGTTAGATGTGATTTCTGGGCCAGCATTCCTTCAGACTAAAAAAGCGATGGACATTTTATTTTCCAAATACATATCGAATGAAAAATATCCGAGGGATGCTATAGAAGAAGCAATAATAAATGCTATAGCACATAAAGATTACTCTATCGGAGATCCTATCCGAATCAAGGTATACAAGAAACGTCTAACGATATCGAATTCTGGAGGCCTCAATAAAAGAGATATCCTAACGAACGTCGAAGGAAGGTCCCGACCTGTGAACCCTGCCGTCGCTGACGTATTCTTCAGGGCGGGGAAGATGAGGCTCATGGGTACCGGTATCCCTAATATGAACGCTGCATGCCTTAAAGCCGGTATCTCTGACGTTGTCATTGAAGCATCCAAAGAAGATTTTGCAATAACATTCTCACTAAAATCCAGGAAATCAAAAAAGGCAGAGATCGACGTGTTCGAAGAAATGTCGGCGGAGTTCGAGAAACTTACATTGAAGACGCCAGAGGTCAGACAACCTATTTTGGTCACAGGCGAGGTCAAGGACCGGGAGACCAGGACCCGGGAATTCCGTATAATCAGTCTTTTGACCGCCGTAGGTACCGAAGAAGTTGCCGCTAAAGAGATAATGAGTCTTCTTGAGCTAAAACACAGGCCTACATTCATGGGTAATTATCTGGAGCCTGCCATAGAAGGAGGTTACGTTGAAAGGACAGAGGAGAAACCTACCAGTAGGAACCAGAAATATAGGGCTACAAAGAAAGGTCTGGAACTTATGCAATGTTGAATCATATTACTTGTGATATGCGTCATTGAACGATTCCTTAATGAATACGAGTCCGAATATATTCACACAATTGAGCATATCACAATAGCGGTAGAAGGAAATGGATGCGATAAATGGAATAAAAACGCCCTGCAGACTCTGTTATGACATTTTTTCCTGTTTCAAGTCTATTAACGATACTATGCAATTATGTGATAAGCATCCGGATGGCTGAATTTAAGTAGTCTGTACCACTAATATATATGCGGGATTCCGCAGCGGGATAGCATGACTTTCAAGGACGATAAGAATATACCCGGAGGGCCGGGTAACAAAAAGGGAATGAAATTCGAGACGATACAGCTCCATGCCGGACAGGAGGATCCAGATCCTACGACTAAGGCTAGAGCGGTCCCAATTTACCTTACGACCTCTTACGTTTTCGACAACTGCGATGACGCGGCCGATATTTTCATGTTAAAAAAACCAGGGAACATATACGGACGCCTTAACAACGATACTCAGGCGGCCTTCGAGAAAAGAATCGCTGCGCTAGAGGGCGGAAGTGGCGCATTACTCGTGGCGTCAGGTGCGGCGGCCATTACATACACTATACAGAACCTGGCGTCCGTAGGGGATAACATCGTTTCTGCATCCACTCTCTACGGGGGCACATACAATTTCTTTGCTCACACCCTACCCCATTATGGGATTACAACAAAATTCGTAGATCCTACGGATAAGGATGCTTTAAAGAATTTCGAGGAAGCCATCGACGATAAGACCAAATGCATATTCGCGGAGACGATAGGTAATCCTAACGCGAATCTTATAGACATCGAAGCCTTAGGTAGAATAGCAGAAAAATACGAGATACCTTTGGTGATCGATAACACCTTTGCAACCCCATATCTTTTCAGACCTCTGGAACATGGTGCTGATATCGTCGTAGAAAGTGCAACAAAATTCATCGGAGGTCACGGTACCGCACTGGGAGGTGTGGTCATAGAATCTGGTAAGTTCGATTACACCCGAGGGAAATTCAATGCTCTTGCTGATCCAGACCCGTGTTACAACGGAATGAGTTTCGCTCGTGATGTGCCTGAAGCACCATTTTGTACTAGGATGAGGGCGATACTTCTCAGGGACACAGGGGCATGCATTTCGCCAGTGAACGCATTCCTTTTATTGCAAGGATTGGAGACACTTTCCCTAAGGGTAGAAAGACAGGTGGAAAACACTGAGAAGGTGATAGAGTTCCTAAGCAAGCATCCTAAGACAGAGAAAATCAATCATCCCATGCTCGCTGATAATCCGGGCCATGGATTATACAAAAGATACTTCCCCAACGGAGCTGGGTCCATATTCACCTTCGATGTGAAAGGCGGAAGGACCCAAGCAAAGAAATTCGCAGATAGCTTAGAATTGTTCTCTCTTCTTGCGAACGTTGCAGACGTGAAATCCTTGGTCATACATCCTGCGGGAACAACCCATTCACAGTTGTCCGAGTCTGAACTTATAAAGCAAGGGATCAAAGGTTCCACAGTCCGTCTCTCTATCGGTTGTGAACATATAGACGACATAATTGCTGATTTGCAACAGGCTTTGGAAAAAATATGATCTTATGCCTTAACGGATAAGAGTAACACGATATAGGGGCTGGATATATAACTCAATCATTGAATAGCAGTAACGTATTAATCCGTCCGATGTCAAAAAATGACAGGATGGCCCCTGTGTTCTTAGCCCCGTCCAACAGGATGATCGTAGTATTCGGCGGAGGGCCGGTCGCATTAAGGAAATGCATGCACTTCAAAGGATTCAGGATCAAAGTCATCACTGAAGAGGCGTTACCGGAGATTAAGGAACTGGCTGAGATATTGATCAAGGCTACTATATCAAAGGAAAACGCAGGCGAATTCATGAACGGTGCCTATATGATCATAGCAGCCACAAGTTCCAAGATCCTAAACGGTGAAATAAGGGACATCGCAATGGAAAAAGGGATACATGTGAACTCTGCACATGGAGGCGGAGATATATTGATCCCATCAACACTTCGCAGAGGCGGATTCACCGTAACAGTCTCTTCTGAGGGACGTGCTCCTGCGTTCCCGCCTTACATAATAAATCAGATAGATGATTTTCTTGACAGTTCCTATGAGAAAATGTTAGATCTTCTTTTAGATATCAGGCCAAAGGTCATGGAACAGATTCCTACTCAGCCACAAAGAGCTCATATTCTGGCCAAAATAATCAACGATCAGGAGATATGGGGCATGCTTCGTTCTGATGATCGCAAAGGTGCTATGGATAGGGCCATAGAAGAAGGTGAATTAAAATGATTTTAAGCCTTCATGCCACCTACGAATCCGCAGATGGAACAGAATGTCTCAACGACATCGTTCCAAAATTGGAGAACGGTATCGAATCTATGATTTCGCGGATATCTGCGGTCAACGAATACATTATAATCAGTACCTGTAACCGTTTTGAACTCTATGTGGCCACGGATGACAACGAAGAGATACGCAAAGCGTTCAATAACATGATCAAAGAGATATTTCCTTACGATGCTAGAGATATAACATATATACTTGAGAATTCGGCCAGTATCGGTCATCTTTTCAGGGTCGTATGTGGACTCAATTCACTTATGGTGGGAGAGAATGAGATTCAGCATCAAGTTAAAGTGTCGTATTCCAAAGCTAGGGACGAAGGTCACGTAGGAAAGATGCTTTCTCATCTGTTTAACCGTGCACTTACCGTTGGAAAGCGTGTAAGGTCTGAAACGGCATTGAATAAAGGTGCGGTATCGGTCGGTTCAGCGGCGGTAGAACTTGCAACACGGAAACTTGGTACCTTGGACGGCAAGAATATTATCATCTTAGGTGCCGGAGATACAGCTACTGTGATAGCTAAGAATCTGATCGGTAAGAATCCTAATACAGTTTTTGTTTCAAATAGAACGTTCCAGCGTGCAAAGGAACTTGCTTCTGCTTTAGGGGGATTGGCGATACCAATGAGCCAGCGGATCGACGCGATGGAATCCAGTGATCTTGTGCTCGTTGCAACCTCAGCACCTCATCCCGTACTCAGATTAGAACACATAACTGAGATCATGGGGCGTCGTCCTGACAAGAAACTTTTGATAATCGATGTCTCTTTACCAAGGAACGTGTCCGAGGACGTTATAGAAGTTCCGAATGTAGAGCTCGATACAATGGATTCTCTCGAACGTATCGCTATGGAGAACGCTAACAAACGTAGGAATGAGGTCCAAGAGGCAGAGAAGATCTTAGAACAGGAGTTAGAAAAGATCGATCGTGAGCGGAAGGAACGTTATGCCGACGAAGTAATACGGAAAATAAGTCTAAAACTCTCAGATATACGTGGCGAAGAGCTTGATACAGCTATATCCAGATCCAGAAATACAGATCCAAGTGAAGTTATGGACGACATGTCCAGAGCACTGATAAATAAAATAACGGCCGAGGTTTATCGTAACCTGAGAGAGGCATCAAGGAACGGTCGTAGCGATATCTGCGACAATGTGGCTGAGTTATTCGGAGTTAATGAAAATGTATCCAAATGTACGTATGAGAAGGTTGAGAAAGAACAAGAGAGTAAGGAATCTAGTGGCAGAAACGAGGCTGCATCCCGACGAATTTGTTCTGCCAATATTCTTTGACGAAAATATCTTTAAAGAAAAGACAACCGACTCTATGCCAGGAGTTAGAACGTTCCCGTTAAAAGGCTACGACGGTATAGTCGGAGGGATCCAGGACTCAGGTGTTAATTCAGTACTTGTGTTCGGTATACCTGAAAAGAAAGATCCTGCTGGAACTGGAGCTTATGCTAAACAAGGAGTTGTCCAGAAAGCTATTTCCGGCCTCAAGGAAAATTCGGACGTTCTCGTGATAGCTGACCTATGCTTATGCGAATATACCGATCATGGACACTGTGGCCTCCTCGATGGTGACGGCTGGGTAAAGAATGACGAAACGTTGGAACTCTACGCCAGGACCGCAGTATCACAAGCTTCGGCAGGTGCGGACATAATCGCCCCCAGCGGAATGATGGATGGTCAGATATTAGCTATCCGAAGGGCCCTCGACGATGCGAATTTTAAAGAGGTCCCGATAATGGCCTACAGCGCCAAGTTCTTCAGTGCGTACTACGGACCATTCAGAGATGTTGCGTGTTCCTCCCCTAGTTCAGGGGACCGTGCAGGATACCAGATGCCCTGTAGTAATCGTAAAGAAGCTATCCGTGAGATCAAGATGGACGTGGAAGAAGGTGCTGATATGATAATGGTTAAACCAGCTGGACCCTATCTTGATATAATACGCGACGCGGCCAATATGTTCGACCTGCCACTGGCAGCTTATCAGGTATCCGGTGAATATGCTATGATCAAAGCAGCGGCCAGTAACGGATGGATTGACGAGGATCGGGTCATGATGGAATCTCTGCTAGGGATCAAACGTGCAGGTGCGGATATCATAATCACATATTATGCAGAAAAAGCTGCAAGGAAATTGATGTTATGACACGTTCTTCTAAATTATATGATAAAGCATTGAAAATATCTCCTGGGGGAGTATCCAGCCCCGTTAGGGCTTTCGAACCTAATCCACTGTTCATAGAAAGTGCGAAAGGCAGTAAGATCCGGGACGTTGATGGTAACGAGTACGTCGATTACTGTATGTCTTACGGCCCTATGATCGCCGGACATGCTTGCGATTACGTCCTTGATGCTGTCAAGGAACAGTTATCAAAAGGCACGTTGTATGGTGCTCCTTCGGAGATAGAGCTCGAACTGCTGGAACTCATTTCTAAAAAAGTACCATCTGCAGAGATGGTACGTCTAGCATGTTCTGGTGCTGAAGCTACGATGCACGCGATACGTGGGGCCCGTGGGTTCACTCGTAGGGATGGCATAGTAAAAATGAACGGGGGTTACCACGGAGCTCACGATTCCGTTCTAGCGGACCGTGATGTCGGATACAGAAGTCTTCCAGGTTCTGAAGGCATTCCTAAGGATGCGGTAAAAAATACTTTCATTGCAGAATACAACGATATCGAATCATTAGTGGAGGTGATAGATGCTGAAAAACCAGCATGTGTGATCATGGAACCCGTGATGGGTAATATTGGCGTGGTACTTCCTAATAAAGGCTATTTGGAAGAGGTCCGTAAGGTCACAAAAGAAACCGATACGGTGCTAATATTCGACGAGGTCATAACAGGATTCAGATTATCTGAGGGTGGTGCACAGAAGCTTTACGACGTGATCCCTGATATGACCACATGTGCCAAGATCATGGGCGGAGGGTTCTCAGGCTCCGCGTTCATGGGTAAACATGAGATAATGGATATGATTGCTCCATCGGGAAAAGTTTATGCTGCTGGCACATATGCAGGCAATCCTGTTTCAGCAGCAGCAGGAAAAGCTCAGATCGAATATGTTTCGAAACGTTATGAAGAAATTAATAAGCGTTCTGACGAACTTAGAAAATCTCTTTCAGATAGTTTAGAAGACCGCAAAGTGAAGGGATGCGTCAATGGTATCGGTTCTATGATGATGGTTTATTTTGGTAGTGATTCGGTAAATAACGGTTCTGAAGCTTTGAACGCGGACCGTACTGTTTTTGGAAAATTATTCAATCATATGTTAAACAAAGGGATATACCTGGCACCTTCGGCATTGGAAAGTTGGTTTGTTTCAACTGCACATTCTTCAGAAGATATTGCTAAGATTACGAGTGCTTTCGACTCCTTCTTAAAAGAGGTAGTTCTGTGATAGCAGGTACCAGAGAGAGCAAGCTCGCCATCAGACAAACCGAGATCTTTATAAAAAAGCTCCAGGAAAAATGTATTGGGGCAGAATGTGATGTCGTTACGATAAGATCACTGGGTGACAAAGATCTTACTTCTCCGCTTGCTGGGATGAGCACAATAGGTGCCTTCGTAAGAGAACTAGATGATGCGCTTTTGAAAAAAGAGATCGATGTTTCTGTCAACTCGTTAAAAGATATCCCCGTCACATTAAGAAAGGGTTTGAGGATTGGAGCTGTCCTTGAAAGAGATAGTCCGGAGGATGTGATATTGCCATTTCCTCTCGAGGATCTCCCTGAAGGCGCAGTAGTAGGGACATCTTCGGTAAGAAGGACCTATCTTCTAAAACATATGCGGCCGGACTTAGAAATAAAACAGCTTAGAGGAAATATCCATACAAGACTTTCTAAATTGGATATGGGCGAGTACGACGCAATTCTCCTTGCGAAAGCAGGTCTTGAAAGGATGGAGATAGTTCGACCGGCCTTCACACTCGACCCTAAAGTCTTCATCCCTGCCGCCGCACAGGGGACCATCGCCATCGAGTGCAGGGACGATGACCAGGAGACAATATCGAAGTTAATCAAGATCAACGATGACGTGTCCAGATTAGAAACTGGGGCGGAACGTGGGATAATGAAATTCATGGGTGCTGGTTGTTCATCCCCTGTGGGGATAAATGCAAAGGTGAAAGGGGACGAAATCCACGTTCATGCTGTATCTTTCACATATGCTCCAGAACCGATATGGGTGGACACGTGGATACCGATAGATTTTGTGATGGACGATATGTTGGACATCGCTGATTATCTGACGGGAAAAAGACCGAGGTTGAGATTATGAGTGGGAAAGTATATTTGGTCGGTGCAGGCCCTGGAGATCTAGGACTCATCACGGTAAAAGGGAAGGAACTTCTTGAACAGGCCGACGTCATTATGTATGACGCACTTGCGAATCCGAAGTTATTGGAACTTTGTAAAAATGATGCAGAACTTGTTAATGCGGGAAAACGTGGCGGAGACCATTACCTCAAACAGTGGGAGACCAACGAACTATTGGTGAGATATGCCAATGAAGGAAAGACCGTTGTGAGACTGAAAGGCGGCGACCCATTCTTATTCGGTCGTGGAGCAGAGGAAGTTGAAGAACTGCGTGAAGCAGGTGTAGAAGTTCATGTTGTCCCAGGTGTATCATCTTCTATCTCCGTTCCAGAGCTTGCAGGTATTCCAGTAACTCATAGGGATCATGCGTCGATGGTCACATTCGTCACAGGTCATGAGAAAGAAGGCCGTAAAAGCGATAGGATTGATTGGAAGGCACTTGCTGAAAGTCATGGTACAATCGTAGTTCTCATGGGACTAGGAAACGCAGATTCTATCTCAAAAGGTCTCATCGACGGAGGAATGCCCTCTGATACTCCAGCTGCGATAATTACTGACGGTTCCACCTCAGAACAACGTGTCGAGGTCACCGTTGTTTCTAAGCTCGCTGATGTAATCTCTGAGAAAAAGATGCAGCCACCAGGAATAATGGTTATAGGCAGTGTCGCATCACTCCGAGAAAAACTTGGAGACCTACAATGACCACGATAGGTTTTACAAGACCCTTGAAAAGATTAAAACATTCCGTCGAAGAGGCGGAGGAGATGGGCTTTAAGGTAATTGCTGCCCCCTCTATGAGAATAATCCATGGAGAAAAGGAAGAATTTGAAAGTGCCAGAGAGTTACTTTCATCAGGTAAAGTATCCTTTGTAGTTTTTGGTTCTATCACCTCCGTCGAGGAGAGCCTGATCGAATACAAAGATGATTTTCTTAAACTATTTGATAAAGTGAAGATTATCTCTATAGGTCCAAGTACTGAGGAGGCACTTACATCCGTAGGTCTTTCCACTGATTCGATACCCGAGGAATTTTCATCCTCAGGCATAGTCGAACTTCTGAAAGATTCAGTCAATGGGAAGACTGTGCTTCTTATGAGATCGGACAGCGGTTCAGAAATACTTTACGACGGATTGATCCAGGCAGGTGCAGATGTAATTAACATAGCGGCATATAAACTGGAAGAATTCGGCATGACTACCAGTCTATTGCATCTGATAACCGCTATCAAGGGAGGTCGTTTAGATGTAATGGCCTTCACAAGTCCGATGTCTGCTAGGATATTCTATTCTCAGCTTATGAGACAGGTTGGGGTAGAGAGGACTGAAAAGTTAATGAAGGATCTAAAGGTGGCGGTTATAGGTAATCCTACGGCTGAAGCTTTGCGCTCACTAGGAAGGTACCCAGATATAATCCCTAAAGATTCCACGTTCCGGGATATGTTGGATGCCATCGCTTTAGCTATGCCTATAACCGTTACAGACCCTCAGGAATGAATACGGAAGGTCCGGGTTTGAATAATAGAACAAGTGAGGATGCCCTAGAATAAGCGAGCCGGATCCGTGGACGCATGGATATTTTTTTCCAGAGGTCTTTTCCGCATTCCAATCTTGTCCGTTATTATCACTGTCCCAGTAATGGAATTCATGACCCTTTATAGAACTTTCTGGAGGAAGGATCTGACCTTCTGTAGGTGTAAGCGTAACATATCCAAAACGGGTCAGTTTACGAGCATTGAAAGACCTTCCTTTTATGTAGCCGACCAAAGGCCATAATTTTCCATCTGAGTCTTCCAATTCATCATGAAGGTACATGAAACCACCACATTCTGCCATACATGGCATACCAGCTTCAAGTTTCTCTCTTACGTCTTTAAGCATCGTTTTGTTTTTGCTAAGCTTCTCAGCATATATCTCTGGATATCCTCCTGAGAAAATCATTCCCTGTATGTCCTTCGGGAGGGTTTTATCCCTGATGGGAGAAAAATAAACTATTTCGGCGCCACATTGTGCCAGCAATTGAATGTTATCTTCGTACATAAAACAAAAAGCTTCATCCTTTGCAATCCCTATCCTTACTTTATCATCAAGTTTCTTGATATTGGGAGCCTTAGTTTCCATATCTGGGGCAGTATTCGCTATCTTGATCAGAAGATCTATGTCTATAGTATTTTCAATAACTTTAGCGAGGTCAGATAGTTTTTCTTTAAGGCCGTCTATTTCGTCAGGCATAACAAGGCCAAGATATCTGCTTTCTATTACCAGGTCTTTAACGTTTGGAACATATCCGAATACGGTCGTTCCAGTCTCTTCTTCTATAATGGTTTTTAGACTTTCGTAAACATGTGGTGACATCCTGTTGAGTATTACGCCACAAATATTGTTGTCCCTAAATTCTAAAAACCCTTTTATTACAGGTATACAGGAAATACTGGCACCTTTACAATTTACTATCAATACGACTGGTGAACCGATCTTTTTGGAAACATCATGGGAGCTAGCTTCCGTAGATGTCATCCTTATACCGTCATAGAATCCCATTACTCCTTCAACCACTGATATGTCCATGTCTTTGGCAGATCTGGCAAAGAGATAACGTAGTGTGTCATCGTCACAGAAATACGCATCTAGGTTTTTCGATTCAGTTCCTATCGCCTGGCTGTGGAACATAGGGTCGATGTAATCAGGACCGCATTTGAACGATGCGACCTTCAGACCTCTTTCAACAAGGGCTTGAAGGATGCCACATGTTATCATTGTTTTACCACTGCCGCTGGCAGGTGCTACGATCATTAAACGGGGAAGCTTCAAACAAAATTCCCCCTGCAAACCGTGATGTATACTGGATTTTGAGCAGTCATAAGATGATAATCTCCTGCAATTCTAGCCTTTGATATGTTGACACAAATAGTCTCCTCTTCTGTAATGTTCGATTCTTTCATACACCGAGCGGCCTCTGCCATGGTTTCTATCGTTACTGAGGTTATCACTATCCGGATGTGTGGGTTCTTATCCAGAAGTAATTTGATTATAGATTCTAATTTACCGGAAGATCCGCCTATGAATGCATGTGTGGGTGCTGGAAGCTCAGATAAAGCTTCTGGCGCCAGACCCTTTATTACGGTCACATTAGGAGTTCCGAATCTCTTACAGTTCAGATCGATAAGGGTTGCGGCATCCTCTTTCTTTTCTATAGAATAAACATGTCCTGACACTGCGACAGATGCCATCTCTATCGATACTGAACCTGTACCTGCGCCTATATCATAAATAATCGAGTTATCCCCTAACTTCAGTTTAGCGACAGACAGCGAGCGTACCTCGCTTTTAGTCATCGGTGTTGACCCTCTAATGAATTCTTCGTCCGGTATGCCTATAGGGTTAACATTGGAAGCTTCAAGATTTTCTATAAGTGCGACACAGAGAGTGCCGAACTCTTCGCCCAACAATTCTTTAGGGGACCCCGTAAATATTTTTTCGTTTAAAGAACCAAAATCTTGTCCGACTATGACGGTAACGTTGCTTAATCCGTATTCTATCAGATCTTTGCACATTTTATGCACCGTATTTTCCTTATCCAAGAGAGTAAATAATTTTTTATGGCGTTTTGCAAGTCCAACTATGTTACAATCTCTCCCATGGGCACTTGTAAGATGTGCATCATCCCATGATCTGTCGATCTTGGAGAAAAAGTATGATATGGACGATATACCCGGAAGGACCTTTACATTGTATTTTTCATTATCTATTGCGGCAATTAGACCTTTAGTACCACTGTAATACCCAGTATCTCCAGACATCATCACGGTGATGTTACGGTATTTTGGATTTTTATCAAGATATTCTACTATCTTGTCTGCATGATATTCCTTCAGAGTATCCCCGTTCTCTATTTTCATTGAATTTAGCATACGTGCGGCACCTATCACAAGATCTGATCCTGCGACGGCATTGCGAACTTCCTCGGTCATGCCTTCAGGTTTTCCTGAACCTATACCTACTATCGTCAAATTACGTTTCATCACTGGTTCTTTTATGGAGAATAATTTTGCAAGGATTATTTCGGCTTCATCCATCATAACGCCTCCGTCTTCTTGAGGTCGTCCGATGACTATTGGAATGACACCGGCTCTTGCAGCCGCTAAAATCTTTTCGTCAAATCCTCCTGCCGCCCCTGAGTCTTTCGTCACCAGATATTTCGCATCGATCTCTTTCAATAATGCATAGTTAAAATCTTCAGAGAACGGTCCTCTCATGCAAATCAGATTTTTCCCCTCGAATCCTAATTGAGCACACTTTTCAGATACTGAGGGTAAAGAAAGGACCCTTGCAAATATTCTATCTTTATATCCTGGAATGGAGGTGAACTCAACTAGTTCATTACTTCCTGTGGTCACCAGAACGTTACCTTCTGTACCAATGAGATATTCAGCCGCAGATTTTGTGTCAGGCACATTTATCAAACAATCTACATTGGAGCTATCTGGACGTACTATGCGGATCAATACGCTTCCGCTATTTTCACAAGCTTCTCTGATATGGGAAGATTTACGAATAGCATATGGATGGGTTGCATCAACGATAACATCATATTTTTTCATCTCTTCTGTCATCGTCTCGACACCACGAATACTGTCAACGGTCACATTCTCTTTCTCTAGAATGGTGGTCTTACCGTATTCGGTGGCTACGCTGGCCGTAACTTGTATCCCGTTGCGGCTCAAATAATCAATTATCTCGTTCCCTTCTGTGGTGCCAGCAAATACCAATGCTCTTCTGGTCAAATCATTCATCTCCAAAACATACTTCAAAGGGTTCCTCAACGAGTGCCACTGTTACCCCGTTTCCGCTGATCTTTTTCACTATTAGTTCGCCGTCCATCGATGCGGCCATTGCGGACCTCTCACTTACACAGTCTACGCCTGTGATTTTTATTACAAAATCCGATCTCGAATAACCTATGTCAGGTAATGCGTTAAGTTCTTCTGAGGAAAAGAAAGTTGTAGGTATTCCGTTATCGTCAGCAAATCCCAAAAGCCCCTCCTCTTCTTTTTTAAGATCTATGCTTGTGATAAGTCTAATACTCTTGATCGATACATCGGATAAGTCAAGAACGAATCTTACGAGCTTATCGATATCAGCTTTCTTAGTGTCCTTTCTACATCCTATGCCTAAGACATAGTTTTTCGGAAATAGTCGAAGAGTTTTTTTAAATGGTTCGACGGAGCTTGATGTAATGTAAATCCCTAGTTCTCCCTCATCAGATTCCGTTAATTCCTTCGGCACGTTCCCATTGATCGGATGATCACTTCTCAATCCAACAAATGTACCCTCTAGGACCGCAGCAGAGACATCCTTTGCCAACGCCATACTTCCAATGGCCATATTCCGCGATGTTGCAAAAGAATCAACTGAGAATTTTTTATTGATGTCTGTAGCGGTAGTGATTATAGGTTCTGCACCGATGGCTGATGCAATAAGTCCAGTCAAAACATTAGCGCCGCCAATATGTCCCGACAATAAAGATATCGAATATCTTCCAAGTTCGTCCACACAGACGATAGCAGGATCCTTCATCTTGCTTTTAAGATGGGGTGCTATAGCCCTTATTGCGATACCTGTTGCTCCTACGAACACGATGCTTTCAGCTTCTTTAAATGCAACACCCGTCCAACTGGTCAACGGTAGTATTATTTTCTCTGTACCTGTAGTATCGCCGGTTGTTTTCGAGAATATCCTACATTCTTTTTCCAGCCCTTCTGCAATTCTCAGTGCGGTCGAACAACCCTTTGTTGAGAATGCGACGATATAGATCATATTAACGAGCCGCCCATATCCCCAAGGATTCCTTTCGATCCTGGAGTTTTACCGATGAGTCCATATTTCGAAGAGAATACAATGGCTCCACATCTTAGTTTTCCACCTGTGCGGTAGTTCATGTAATATTCTATTTTATTTGATACAAGGTCCATGGTCGGTCCCATAAGATGTTCCTCTTCTAGGGAATCGAGAGCATCATCAGTTGAAATAGACTCCATGACATTTTTAATAGTGTCAAATGAGGCGCCTACTAAGGCTGCGTTAGCTGCCAAGATCTCCATTCTGGAATCTGCTTCGCGGGAATGTGTGTTCATTATACCCCCTGCGAGTTTTACCAGTTTACCGAGATTACCAACAAGCAACAATCCTTCGAATTCTAAATCACGTGCATAATCCAGGGTTTCGCCAACATAGTTACTGCATTTTACTGCGGATTCTGGTTCTAATCCTTTGATACTTCCAACATATCCAGCACCGTAGTTCCCTGGGACCACAAGCAAAAACTTATGCCCTTCCTGTTTTCTTACATTCATTTCTATTTTTATCGTATCTACTATAGCTTTTTCACTCATTGGTTCCACTATACCAGATGTCCCTAGCACGGATATGCCACCTATTATCCCGAGTCGCGGATTAAACGTATGTTCTGCGAGTTCCCGTCCATTCGGTATCGATATGACAACGTCGAAACCCCTGTCATATCCTAAAGTAGTACACACGTCCTCCAAAGCTTCAATTATCATACTTCTTGGTATGTGGTTTATAGCAGCATTTCCCACAGGTTGATCAAGCCCCTTTTTAGTGACTCTTCCGATGCCATCTCCGCCCTCGATATTTACGCCTTCTTTGGAAATAGTGACTTTTGAATAAACAAGCGAGCCGTGAGTGACATCAATATCGTCTCCCCCGTCCTTGCGGACAGCACACTGGACGCTATCCTCATTACGGACAATGTCCTCTACATCAAGATTAAGGGATATTCCTTTAGGCGTTAGGATAGTGGTAGAATGTACATCCACTCCTGTTATCAGCATTTCAGCTGCCGCCTTCGAAGCAGCCGCCGCACAGGTCCCCGTAGTATGACCTCTACGCAATATTTTGCCTCCTATGTTGATATACATCTCACTTTCCTTTAAGTTAGCCATAGTTTTTTTTCGCAGGATTGGATTTATCATCCGATTTATAACGTTTACTTAATATCTGAGTTGGATATACAATCCAGATTAAATAAATGCAGGTTATACTTGGTCTGTAATACGGGTTATGGTGTAATCTGATGGTAGGAAAATTATATGGAATAGGTGTCGGCCCGGGTGACCCTGGTCTTCTGACAATTAAAGCAAAAGATCTTATCGAAAATGCCGCAGTGATCGCTTACCCAGTCAACAAGAGAGGTGAGAGCAGTACTGCTCTCGAGATCGTTAAAGGTGCCGTCGACATATCCGAAAAATCTGTCATGGAACTTCTTTTCAGCATGAATCCGGATGACGACGTACGCAAGAAGTGTCAGACCAAAGCCGTAAAAGAATTGGCTGAAGCTTTAGACAAGGGTTTGGACATTGTTATGATCACTCTCGGTGACGTTGGCGTTTACAGTACATACATGTACGTTGACAATGAGGTAAAAGAACTCGGATATGAGACCGAAGTCATTCCAGGCATACCCTCGTTCTGTAGCGGTGCCGCCAAGGCGAGAATACCTCTTATGATAGGTGACGAAAGCCTTGTAGTTGTACCGATGGCGAAGCGGAACACCAAAATGTTAGAGTCCGCATTATCAAATTTCAATAACGTAGTGGTCATGAAGGCATGGGACTCCATGGACATACTTGTGGAAATGATGAAAAAATTAGATTTGTCCAAAGATAACGCAACGGTCATCAGCAATATCGGTATGGAGGGCGAATACATCGGCCCCATCGACCTAGAGCGGAAGTATGGATATTTTACCACCATAATAATAAAAAACAATAGAGGTGAAAAGAAATGATTACATTTATAGGCGCAGGACCCGGGGACCCGGAACTACTTACAATTAAAGGAAAGAAAATCATCGACTCTGCAGATGTAATAATCTATGCTGGGTCATTGGTTAACCCAGCAGTATTAAACAGTGCAAAAAAAGATGCTAAGATCTACAATAGTGCAGAGATGAATCTCGACGAGGTCATAGAAGTTATGAAGAACGCTGAATCCGAAGGACTTAGCACTGCACGTGTACATACCGGTGATCCATCGATATATGGGGCGATAAGGGAGCAGATCGATCGTCTCAATGATCTGGGGATAGAAAGCAAAGTGATTCCTGGTGTAAGTTCGGCTTTTGCAACTGCGGCCACGCTTAAGATGGAGTATACTCTTCCAGATGTAAGTCAGACAGTCATATTCACAAGGATGGAAGGACGTACGCCGATGCCTGATGGTGAGAAGCTCGAGGACCTAGCGAAACATCACGCTACCATGGTGATATTCCTCAGCATAGGTTTCATGGACAGGATGACCGAACAGTTGATAGCTGGTGGTTACACCGAAGATACTCCTGTCGCTGTGGTATATAAGGCAAGCTGGCCAGAGGAAAAGATAGTAATCGGAACGCTGAAAGATATCGCCAAAAAGGTCAAGGAAGCTGGAATAACAAAAACCGCTTTGACAGTAGTTGGGGACTTTTTAGGCGATGAATACAGCCTTTCCAAATTATATGATAAAAGTTTCACGACGGAATTCCGTGAAGGAACGGAGGAATGATCATGAAAGGTAAACTTACAATAGTGGGATTTGGACCTGGTTCAAAAGAAGATATGACCTTACGTGCTGCAAAGGCCATCGAGACAGCGGACATCGTGACCGGTTACACAACATATATCGATATTCTAAGGACGTATTTCCCTGATAAACATTTCAAGTCTACAGGCATGATGCGTGAGGTCGATCGTTGCAGATCGGCGATAGAGGATGCATCTTCAGGCAAGAATGTCACAATAGTCAGCAGTGGGGATTCAGGCATATATGGCATGGCTGGTATCATATACCAGCTTTTAGACGAGATGGAAGCCGATATTGATGTAGAGGTCGTTCCTGGAGTCACCGCAGCATCTGCTGCCGGATCCATACTTGGAGCACCGTTGATGCATGATCTAGCAATTATAAGTCTTTCTGATTTGATGACGCCCTTAGATCTGATCATGAAACGTGTCGATGCCGCTGGACAATCCGATCTAATAGTATGTTTCTACAATCCTCGTAGTAAAGGTCGTCCAGATTATCTTTCTCAGGCGATCGATATACTGTTAGGATACAGGTCCCCTGAGACCCCAATAGGTATCGTTCGTAACGCAGGTCGCGAAGGCCAGAAAAAAATAATCACTACTTTGGGAAAAATAGATTACGAAGACGTGGATATGTTCTCCACCGTAATAGTTGGGAACTCCCAGACCTACATCTCCAAAGAAATGATGATCACCCCTCGCGGATACAAGGTGTGATCAAATGGTGTTTGAGATTGTAAGACCGGAAAATATTGAGAAGCGTAGTATGGAGATAATCGATTCTGAACTAGGTGGCAGAACATGGCCTGAGCCGGAATTCTCTATTGTGAAAAGATGCATACACACTTCGGCAGATTTTGATTATGCGGATAATCTCGTATTCTCTGAGAATGCGGCCCGTATAGGAATAGAGGCGATAAGATCAGGTGCAAATATCGTTACTGATACGACGATGGCTCATTCAGGTATTAACAAGAAACAACTCGAATTCCATAATGGGAGTGCATATTGTTTCATAGGTGACGAATCAGTTTTCGCCGAGGCCAAATCCCGGGGATGTACCCGTGCGACGGTCTCTATGGAACGTGCTGTGGCCCTTGAAGGTAAAACGATATTTGTAATAGGTAATGCACCCACAGCACTTGTAAGGCTTTACGAACTGATCAAGGAAGGAAAGGTCAAGCCCGCTCTTATTATCGGTGTCCCAGTTGGTTTCGTGAACGTCGTAGAGGCAAAAGAGCTCATCATGGATGCAGGAGTCCCGTACATAGTCGCCAAAGGCAGGAAAGGCGGTTCCAACGTTGCAGCCGCAATCTGTAATGCCATGATATATTACAAAGAAAAAATATGACAATCTTACACTGGACTAATAATCCAACATATTATAAATATTGCTGGACATATCATCCATTGTTATTTTGGTCGCGGTATATACGTGACGTTCGGAACGATTTGCGTTCCAGGTATAAGGTGAAATAAAATGCATATAATGGAAGGATTTTTACCATGGGAATGGTGCCTATTATGGTTCATATTGGCATTACCACTGGTGTTCTATGGTGTTAAAAAAACAATTGATATAATCAGAGATAACCCTGAGCAGAAGATGATAGTAGCTCTTTCAGGAGCCTTTATCTTTTTAATGTCGTCGCTTAAATTACCGTCGGTTTCAGGATCAAGTTCTCATCCAACAGGGACAGGATTGTCAGCCGTTCTTTATGGAACAGCATGTACAGCATTCTTGTCAACAATAGTACTGATATTCCAATCGCTTCTGCTTGCACATGGTGGATTAACTACAATGGGGGCAAACATATTGTCGATGGG
>CAYJDU010000003.1:0-20468 GCA_964369035.1 uncultured Methanomassiliicoccales archaeon
TCTTCTGTGACAATCGTCCTGATACACTTTCCGATCTCTGTCATTCAATTTTCCTCGTTCTTACTAGACCCGCGTAATATAATAAACTGGCGAGTTACAAATGTGGATAGCTCGGTAATTTTCATTGACAATCGTCAAGACGTTTACTTTGTCTTATTATTGTGTAATATATTAAAAAAAAGAAATTGTTGACCCGACAAAAATGCCGGGTAATGATGTTTATTCCTCGTCCCATTCGTCAAAAAGTTGAATGATGCCCTTCTTGGCGATGGACCAGCTGGGTACTCCAGCGGTAAGAACTGCTACGTGTATGGCCTCAAGGATCTCCTTCTTGGACGCTCCATAATTTTTAGCGACCTTTGCTTGAGGATATACGCAGTCTTCACAAGACCTTACACAGACACAAGCCAAAGCGATAAGCCTCTTGGTCTTCATGTCTATTGCTCCAGCTTCTAAGATGACCTGGTCCATTTCGTGAATCAGATCGACGAAATTAGGGGCGAGGTCCCGGATGGCCTTAAGAGTATTTGGTGCAAAATCTCCCATGTTGTCTTTCATCTGGCAGAATTTAACCGGATCTTTGTTGGTACATGCTTCTTTGTCTTTTGACATACTACGTTATCATCTTAAGGATTTATGATACCATCGCAATTACGTCATATTAGTAATCCTTTAAGCCAGACATTAAAATATTCTCAAATCTTTATTTATTCTTTATTCATTTCATATTCTATTATATCACGTATGATATCGAAGCTTTTCTTACTGTTTGAGGCTATCATAGGTCCCTTTGAATCATATGATTCGGGGCCGAACACTGAACTACAGAATCCTCCTGCTTCTCTGACGATCAAGGCTCCAGCAGCCAAGTCCCAAGGTTGTAGGCTTGCTTCATAATAAATGTCAATCTTGCCTTCTGCTAACAACGATAGTTCGTAAGCTGCCGTACCGAAACGGCGGATGTCTTCACACAGAGGAAAAACACGCTCAGATATACGAAAACACATGGGGGCCTTTGTTTTATCGTAAGCGTTCCAAGAAGTACAGAACATCGAATTCGCTAAAGGTCTCTCCGAGACATTTATTTGTTTACCGTTAACGAATGATCCTTTACCTTTCTCTGCGTAGAACATTTCCTTGGTATATGGCTGATAAACGATCCCAACGAGGGTCTCGCCGTCTTTTCTTAAAGCTATGGAAACTGTACTGACTTTTAGATCTCTAGCGTAGTTTGCTGTACCGTCTATCGGGTCGACAATCCATTCGTAATTTCCGTCACCGCTTCTTCCGTCTTCTTCACCTATAAACGAGGAACCAGGAAGGAGATCAGTAAGTCTTTTTCTTAGAAATCTTTCTACTTCGTAGTCAGCGCTGGTAGCAAAGTTCTCTCTTGTTCCCTTTGACGTGATCTTTAGACCTTCGCGATCTAGCATGATATTTCCTGCTTCCTTAGCGGCCTGTTTAATTTTTTCAATCACGATATCTCGACCATGTTATCTGTATCGATAATCAATATAATAGCGGTTTCTGGATATTTCTGAAATCTAACGTTCAAACGTCGATTTTTTTATACCATCGTTAGTCCTTTTTGTTCACTGTGTTTTTAATTGAAGAGGTCGTTATGGTAACGATGAAAGATGAAGAATGGATAGAACTGGTCCAAAGATTAAATTTAGTTCAACATAAGTTGTTCAAAGAGGGAGTGCCCGCTCTTATTATTCTCGAAGGGTGTAGCGGACGAGTTATAGGAAGGGTCGCAAGTGATCTTTTAAATAAACTGGAGCCTCGAGGGGTAAAATACACACACTTCGATCCAGAAAGTCTGTCGAGTCCAAAAGAGCTTCTTCGTTTCCTGGAAGCTACTCCGGCCAAAGGACAGTTGGCCATATATGATCGTGGTTGGTATTCTTATATCGCAGAGAATTTAAAAAAAGCTTCCGATAAGATACTAGACTATCAGATAAACGAAGTAAATAACTTTGAAAAATATTTGATTAACAACGGTGTGATAGTAATAAAGCTATTTCTCTGTGCTGAGGCAGAAACAGTTGAAAAATTATCAGAAAAATTTGGTCAACGTCACAAGAAGAAATCCTTCCTAAATGATGATCATGTAGACACTGAGACCTACTGCGGATTAAAGATGAAAAGTGTGATTGATAGGACCAACACAACATATTGTAAGTGGATCATAATAGATGTTGAAGATCCTGAGAAAACAGCCTTCGATAGTATAAACGCAATAACTAACGCACTTCACAAAGGATCTTCATATATTCCGTTCTCCGAGAAAGATTATGTCACGCCTTTATGTGAAAATCCGCGTACGTCCATCGATCTTACGCTTAGAGCTAAAGATTATGATGTTAAGTTAAAAGAATATTCCAAAAAACTTGCAGAGCTTCAATCTATATTGGCTATTAGTAATCGGTCACTGGTCATTGTTTTTGAGGGACGTGATGCAGCAGGTAAAGGAGGTAGCATCAAGCGTCTTGCATATGCTTTCAATCCCAGAGGATATGTAGCTAAGCCTATTGGTGTTCCCACTCATAATGATAACAATCACACTTATCTTTGGAGGTTCTGTGCTGACATGCCCCGGGACGGCCATATAACGATATTTGATCGTAGTTGGTACGGACGCATGTTGGTGGAACCCATAGAAGGATTCTGTACTCACGAAGAATATCTGCGTTCTGGCAAAGAGATAAACGGCTTTGAAAACACAATGATAGATGCAGGTGCAATAATAGTTAAATTCTGGATGGAAATCAGTAAAGAAGAACAATTAAAAAGATTTAATTCACGACTTGAAAATCCTTTGAAAAGGTGGAAGATTACCGAAGACGATTGGCGGAACCGCGAGAAATGGAGGATTTACGATAAATACGTAGATAAGATGATTGAAAGCACCAATACGTCGAACGCACCATGGTATGTAATCGAATCCGAACATAAGAAATTCGGACGCCTCAAAGTGATGAAAACGATTATCGATGTCTTGGAGAAAAATCTTAATAAAAAATAATTACGTCAAACGACGATTTAAGAGTTCGACATTATTATATAACATCCGCCCCGTCCTACCAATATGACGGACGAGTTCAGCGAGAAGATCGCAGGCGATATAGCTATGTCGTCGGAACCAGGTAAGACTATCCGCAAGTGGAGGGAAGAATTTGATCTTTCACAACAACAACTTGCAGATAAGATGGGCATTTCCAACTCGGTCATCAGCGATTACGAGTCCGGAAGGCGTAAGTCTCCCGGTGTTGCAGTTATCAAGAAAATGGTTGAATCCCTCATCGCGTTGGACGCTAAGAACGGTTATGCTGTGGCATCGAAATATGCACCAGGGGCAAGGGACGAATGTATCCTGGCCATGGAAGAGTTCGATGTAGGGGTGGACTCGGATAAATTCATCGAGATAATTTCCGGCAAGAATATAAATCCTGATAAATTACCTGCCAAGAAGATCTACGGTTACACGATAGTCGATTCTATTAAAGCTATCGTAAATCTAAGTTCTGAAGATTATCTTAAGATCTATGGATGGAACATCGAACGTGCTCTAATTTTCACGGACGTCCATTATGGTAGGTCTCCCATGGTGGCAATAAGGGCACATCCGTTAACGCCAGGAATGGTAGTTTACCAGAACCCGGACAACACAGACATTTTGGCGATAAAGTTAGCAAAGCTCGAAAAAATACCTCTGGTGACAACCAAATTGACAATAGAACAGTTAGTACAACGTTTAAACAAACTAAAGGAAGGTAATTGAATGGATGTAGGAATAGTAAGTTATGGAGCATACGTGCCGCGTTATAGGATTAAACCCGAAGAAATCGGGCGTGTCTGGGGTGCGGACGGTGTAGGAATGGGAAGAGGATTGAAGATCGAACAGAAGTCTGTGCCATCGCCTGACGAAGACGTTATAACAATATCTGCCGAAGCAGCAAGGTACATGATGGACAGAGTTCCAGACGTGGACCCGCAGACCATAGGCGCCGTTTACGTAGGATCTGAATCACATCCTTACGCGGTCAAACCCTCATCAGGAACAGTCGCAGAGGTCATACAGGCTACGCCATCGTTGACTGCAGCTGATCTTGAGTTCGCATGTAAAGCTGGTACAGCCGCCATACAGATTTGTATGGGCCTCGTTGGATCTGGAATGATACAATACGGTGTAGCCGTCGGAGCGGACACATCACAGGGAGCACCTGGTGACGCTTTAGAATATTCAGCCTCCGCAGGTGGAGCAGCCTTTTTGATAGGTTCTGAGAAGATCATTGCTAAGATTAACAAGACTATGAGTTTCACAACCGACACACCAGATTTCTGGAGAAGAGAAGGTCAACCTTATCCCAGTCATGGGGGCAGGTTCACAGGTGATCCAGCATACTTTAAACACATAACTTCCGCTGCAGAGATGTTGTTGGATGATCAAGGAACGAAACCGGAAGATTATGATCATGCGGTGTTCCATCAACCTAATGGAAAATTCCCTGAAAGAGTAGCAAAAATGCTTAAATTCACTCCAGAACAGATTGTGAACGGTCTACTGACCCCGGCCATCGGTAACACATACAGTGGTGCGGTCCCTTTGGGACTCGCCAACGTTCTGGACAAATCAAAGCCAGGTGACAGAATATTCGTCGTATCGTATGGATCTGGAGCAGGAAGTGATGCTTTCGACATCACCGTTACCGACGAAATGAAGAATTATAAGAAAGAGAACGCCCCGACCTTGGAAAAGGTATTAGAAAACCCGGTCTACCTTGACTACGCACTATATGCGAAGTACAAAGGAACGATCAGAATGCCGGAGTGATATCATGAGAGAAGTAGCAATAGTAGGAACAGGAATCACCAAATTTGGTGAACTTTGGGACAAGTCCTTCAGATCCATAGGCATAGAGGCAGGGATCAAGGCCATCGAGGATGCCGGAATGTCTGGATCCGAAGTCGACGGAATATTCATTGGAAATATGTCGTCACGTTTTATTAACCAGCAACATATAGACGCATTGATAGCAGATTATTCTGGAATGGCTACACGTAATGTACCTGCAGTCAGAACAGAAGCTGGCGGAGCTTCCGGTGGAGTTGCGTTCAGACAGGGCGTTATGGCGATCGCTTCAGGAATGCATGATGTAGTACTTGTTGGAGGTGCGGAAAAGATGACCGACCTTGATGATGCTGGCACAGCACTTATTATGGATAGTACGGCAGATGCTGAATGGGAAGGCTCTATGGGTCTTACTTTAACGTCTTTGTATGCGATGATTGCTAGGCGTATGATCTTTGAAGGCAAAGTCACTCGTGAAGAGATAGCTTCTATCGCTGTGAACGCACACGTCAACGGTGCTCGTAATTCTAATGCACAGTTCAAGAACGTTATCGCATTAGAGACTGTACTTAGGTCCGGCCCCGTTGCTGATCCTTTGAACGTGTTCGATTGTGCGCCATATTCTGATGGTGCCGCTGCTGTGGTCCTCGTACCCTTGGAGCAGGCCAAGAAAATGGGCGTAGAATATGTAAAAGTATCCGCTGTAACGCAGGCAAGCGACACGCTGGCACTCTTCCAGAGGGAAGATATCACAACCTTCAAGGCCACCACTGTTGCAGCCAAGGAAGCTTACAAGATTGCAGGGATCGAAGCTAAAGACATCAACGTTGCCGAAGTTCATGACGATTATACGGTGGCAGGATTGATGGCACTTCAAGATCTTGGATTATTCAAGAGCGGTGAGGCAGGCAAAGCGGTCCTCGAAGGACAAGTGGGGATAGACAGCAAAATGGCTCTCAATCCGTCCGGAGGACTCAAAGCAAGAGGATATCCTGTAGGAGCATCAGGTGTTGCACAGATCGTTGAGATCACTGAACAACTTAGGAACAAGGCAGATAACAGACAGGTTGCCAATGCTAAATATGGACTGGCACAATCTGTTGGTGGTACCGGTTCTGCTGTGACCATAAGCATTCTGGAGGCGATCTGATGGCGGCCGTAGCAAAAGAGTGGAGAGAAATCCCGGCAAGGTACAATCTTGAGGGTTCCGAGTGTGGTAATTGTGGAAGGAAATTCTTCCCTAAGCGTAACATGTGCCCTCACTGCAGGAGGAATGGATTTGGAAAAATGCATCCTTATCAAGTTTCGAAGAAAGGGAAAATATTCACGTTCTCTATAATCCATGACGCACCTGCTATCAATATGAGGCTGAAGCCTTACGCTGTGGTAATGATTAGGACCGACGACGGTCTACTGATAGCTGGACAATTAGTTGACACGGATGTTTCGAAAATCGAGATCGGTATGCGTGTTCGTTCTGTACTTAGAATACTGGACGAGGGCGGGACTACTGGAGTCATCCACTACGGATTCAAATTTGTTCCCGACCTTTGAAAGGGTCGGATAAACTTTTTACTTTTTTTAATATTTCATTATATCTACTAATGCAATATGCTCGAGTATCAGTTCCTTATAGGGTATGGATGATTTTTCAAGACTCATATTCTTTGCCGAGATATCAGTACAGTCAATAAGTGTGTCGTCCCGTTCTGCTCTTATTTTTGAAAGTTCCAGATCATTACATTCGCCTATTATGAGAACAACGAAGCCATCATTATTTTCTTTGGGGCTCATCTTCTTTATGGCACGACCTATCTGTCTATCGGCCGAAGCATAAAGTATAGTTTCCGTAAGAATATTTTTGGAACGTTGTGTACCTTGGGCGAACGCTCGTTCAGCATGTATGTAGGAAGATAGAACGTGGTCTTTTCCACATATGAAGTTAGGATCGAACACTATTGCTTCGGTCCCGAGAGAAATGAAATGCGTTGCAATACTCTTAGGATCACCGTCGCACCGAATACCTATTATTTTCAGAGTGGTCACGCTACCTGATAGTCTACTGCGGTTTTAATCTTATTACTTTAGGATTGAACAGACAAAGTTTATCAAATACAGCATATATGCGTGACCATAGAAATAATTCCAGGATGAGTTCAGATGAAAAACGAATGGATTAAGGTGGCAGCACCAGCAACCACTTCCAACATTGGGCCGGGGTTCGATACATTCGGACTTGCTTTGAAAGAACCTTACGATGTTATTGAAGGAAGAAGAACTGAATCCGGACTCTCGATAATAGAAATATCGGGTCCCGGTAGTGAAAGAATTCCCTCTGATCCAGAGAAGAATTCAGTGTGCATAGCAGCATACGAAGTACTGAAAAGATCAGGGGAGAAATTCGGTATTGAATTCAAGATCAAAAAAGGGATTAGGCCGGGAAGTGGTATCGGTTCCTCGGGAGCATCGGCTGCCGGTGGAGCATATCTGGCACATCTTATGTGCGGAGAGAAACTCAGTCAGAACGAACTAGTACTTTGCGCAGCTCATGCGGAAGATGTGACTTCTGGAGGACTTCATGCTGACAACGTTGCACCATGTTTAGTAGGTGGATTTACAGTAATACGTTCTTACCAGCCCTTCGATATGATATCAATTAAACCGCCAAAAAATCTTGGACTGGTAGTGGCTCTTCCTGACATATATATTGAGACCAGAGAGGCAAGAAAAGTAATTCCCCGGGAAGTTCCTTTGAAGCATCTCGTATATCACGTAGGAAATGCCGCATGTCTAGTACACGGCATGGACACTGGAGATCTGAAACTCATTGGACGATCTATACAAGACCTTGTATCCGAGCCGAACAGGGCACATCTAGTTCCAAATATAAAGGAAGCAGAATCAGCTGCCATGTCCCACGGAGCATTAGCATCGTTCTTGGGAGGTTCCGGTCCGTGTATCATGTCGTTCTACGACAAGAGTACACACGACGGAAAAATAATTGCTGAAAGCGTTGGATCGGTTTTTACTCAGGCCGGCATAGGATGCAAAACATGGGTAACAGATTGCGGCGAAGGCTGTAGAAGGATTTGAAATGGTATCTCATAAAGTGTTATGCTGGGACTGTGGAGCGGTTGTAGAAGACCCGTTCGTTAGCACGTGCCCAAAATGTAACGGACTGCTCACTGTGAAAATGGACCTTGAGAAGGTCAAAGAGAAGAAACCCGAGGACCTAAGAAAGGAACCTTTGGGAGTTTGGAGATATTCGGATTTCTTGCCTGTAGATTCAGCATGCAAGGTGTCGCTACAGGAAGGCGGTACGCCGCTTTACAAAACCGACGTTCTAGCTGAAATGACAGGTGTTAAGAACTTGTTTGTCAAGTTCGAAGGATTGAATCCTACTGGTTCATTTAAGGACCGTGGAATGACCGTTGGAGTAACTCGTGCTAAAGAGCTTGGGGTGAAAGTCGTTGGATGCGCATCCACAGGGAACACATCGGCTTCTTTGGCAGCATATGCGGCCAAGGCAGGTTTGAAATGTGCTGTATTCCTTCCATCAGGAAAGGTTGCTGCCGGTAAATTGGCACAAGCTTTGTTCTATGGAGCTAAAGTGTTGTCTATAGATGGTAACTTCGATGATGCACTGGCACTTGCAAGAAAGATGGCAGAAGAAAAGAAATTGTATCTTCTCAATTCGATCAATCCATATCGTCCCGAAGGGCAGAAGTCGGTGTTGTTCGAAATAATGGACCAGCTTGATTACAAGATACCCGATCGAATAGTGCTACCTGTTGGAAACGCCGCAAATATTTGGGCTGTGTATAAAGCATTAACAGAACTTGTAGAGGTCGGATGGATCGACAGGATGCCTATGCTAACTGGAATACAGGCTGCAGGATCCAATCCAGTAACCAAGGCGTTCAGTGACAGTAAACAAGATTTTGTTCCCGTTGAAAATCCTGAGACCTTGGCTACGGCAATACGTATCGGAAACCCAGTTAGTGGACGTAAAGCTCTAGCGGCAATGTATAACACCGGAGGATATTCCACCACCGTAACGGACGAGGAAATCATAGAGGCTCAGAAACTTACAGCTAGAAAAGAAGGCATCTTTGTTGAACCTGCGTCCGCCGCATCTGTTGCAGGAATAATCAAACTGAGGGCGTTAGGTATTATTGATAAGGACGAGACCGTTGTGGCGATCTGTACGGGAAATGGTCTAAAAGATCCTGAGACTGCTGTCAAATACAGTGAACCGCCGAGAAAATGTGCGAATTCAGTAAAGGAAGTTGAGGATATTTTATCCGATTGATCTGATTCCGGGGACGCCTTCTTGGTGAACCCCGGGTCAGATCAGAAATCAAATATGTTCGATTGTTTGGCTGTTTTTTCGCTGCTGTATTCGGAAGCCATAGCATCGATGTCATCCATATCTGGATCCCAATCTTGTTCTATTACGTTATTAACAGAACCACCTGCCTGATTTTTAAGACTCTTTGCAAGACTTTTTCCTATACGTTGAAGCGACGATAGATCGCTTTCTTTGGCAGCTATTATATCTGATTTATTACGATAACCAGCGTTGTAAAGTGTTCTACCTCTGGTCCTTCCAACACCACGGAATGAAACTAAGTCAGCAAGTTCTTCTTTCACTCCATATTTTATGCGGATTAGCAGCGGTCGGATAAGTCTTATGGCATCAGGTGCGAAGATGTATGCTATTTCGCTCATGGAATACATTATCCAGTTCATCATATCGACTCTTGAACGTACGTCTCCTGGTCCAATTCCCAAAGAATCGGTCATGATGTCCTCAGGAACTTCCGATATCCAATCCTCGGTCATCGCTGAAACTTTAAGAGCACCTAAAAAGATCTCGTATGCGAAATCAGGTTCTTCGAACGGTTCGTATAGCAAACGGTCCTCGTATTCGTTAGCTAGAGTGTTAAGTCTGTTTTCATCACTTTTTTTAGGATATAATCCCATGACGTCAGGAGTCATAGCTACAGCCATTAAGATCGTGAATTCGTCTGTATTATCCTTTATATTCTTTACAGCATCTCTTAGGATAACAGCTGATTTAGGATCTATATACAGATCAGATATACGTTTTCCGAAAGGAAGGATTCTAAGGGAAATGCCATTTTTCTCGATCATCTCCTCTTTCGCTAAGAAATTTGTTACGCTCTCTACAACACTTTCCACACCGAACAAAGAGGAAGTGCTTCCGTAGAATGTAGAATGCAAAAACTCAACGATCTCTTCATCGGTCGAAGCGTCACCTGTTGCTACAAGACCCAGAATGTGACTTCTTAACGTGACTTCGTTCCCAAGTTTAGACGTAAGACGTTCCGTGTCACGCATTATGTAGTCATCCATCAAGTGGTCCGAATCTCGCAGGTTCTTAGCAATTAGTACAGCTTCTCCATACGGGTCGTATCCAGGTCTTCCTGCTCGACCACACATTTGCTTTACTTCCATTACAGATATTGGAACCATTCCAGCATTAGCTTCGAACCTTCCTGTATCTCTTACGATAACTCGTCTTGCAGGTAGATTGATTCCGGCCGCCAGAGTAGGCGTAGCAATAATGCATTTTATATTACCGCTACGGAAGTTGTCTTCAACATACTTCCTTTGTTTGTATGTAAGGCCTGCGTTATGAAAAGCGGTACCGCATGAAACACAAAGTGCCAGTTTCTTTCCAAGAGCGGTAGGTTCTGCGCCTCCTTCTAAGATGTTTGATTCTTGTTTCGTCAATTCTCGTTTAGCATATTTTGCCATGTTGTCGGAAAATTTTACTGCTAACGATTCAGTGGATCTTCGTGCATTAACAAATACAAGGCACTGACCGCCTTCCTCTACGGTCTGTTTAATCAGTGCCCATATAGGCTCTTTCTCAGCGGGAACTTCTTTTTTCTTTAGATCATCAAAAGTTATCTCTCCGTCGAAATACACTCCTTCGCGAAGTGGAACAGGTCGCCAATCACTCCATACTAATTTAGCATCCAACCATACAGCAAGGTCCGTCGCATTGGATATTGTAGCAGAAAGTGCGATAATCTGTATGTTCGGATTTCGTCTCATAAGTTTTGTCAGAGTAACTTCTAATGTCGGACCTCTGCCAGGATCATGAATCATATGTATCTCGTCAGCTATGACCAATCCTACGGAGTCAATCCAACGGCTTCCGTGGCGTATCATTGAATCAGCTTTTTCAGATGTAGCGACTACGATATCTGCATCCTTTATGCCACCGTCATCCGAATCAAGATCTCCGGTGCTCATTGCAACTTTGTAACCTAGATGTGAAAACATATCCAGATCGTCCCTTTTTTCTGAGGCGAGAGCTTTAAGTGGAACGATATACAGTACTTTCTTACGTTCATTAAGGACTTTTTTAAGGGCTGGGATATATCCAATGATGGATTTTCCACTGGCCGTTGGTACGGAAACTACAAGATTATGTCCTTCCAATGCAATAGGAATAGCTTCGGCCTGAGGGGGATGTAGATTGATGAAACCTTTTTCCCTAAGTGCGTCGGAAACGCTGTCAGGAATATCTAATTCATCGAATCTCATAGTTCCTCATATGGGACGAGATAATTAACCCTTATCGGAACCTTCTTGCACAATCGTTAATAAGGGTCAGCTATTATCATTCATAAATGAATAAGAAAGTTGTTCTTGCTCTGGTGTTTCTAGCATCTTTTCTCGTCTTGCCGCTTACTATAGCGGATAGCTCGTACGCAGTTTCTGAGTCCACATGGTATGGAGATCAACTTTCCGGGGACGAGAAAACAATTTACGATGCATGTATAGATCCTTACGAAGACGGATTAAATCCACTCGATAAGGAATGGATAGGCAACGGTCCAACCCCAGTTGTCAGCGTTATTGACCAAGTGATCATAGATAAAGCTGTCAAAGTAGCTTCGATAGACAATCCTGGTTATTTCTGGCTTTGGAAGGCTCCAACTATCGTTGATGGTAAATTATCTTTTGACGTCTCAGATATTAATACGGTCGTATTTGTAACGAAAATGAAGGCTTTCGCTTCGGCAATGAGCGGCAATACTGTGTCAGAAAAAATGACTTCGATAGATTCTGAACTTCGTTCAAAGGTAGAATATTACAATGTGCCAGAAGATAACGTAAACTATGATCCTCTTAACGGAACAGTATACGGGGCCATTATTAACAGTAAAGCTAACAGTTATGGATTTGCCGCAGCAGTTACTTTCTGTGCAAAGGAATTGGGCGTTGAAGCTGTAACGATATGTGGTGAACTTAACAATCCAGATGGATCTAAAGCACATGCATGGAATACAATAAAGAATGAAAATGGCGATTGGTACGGAGTCGACATAGCCCTTAATAAACAAAAGAACACGGCCAGATACATCATGATGGCCGCAAATGATCATGGTTACCAAACAAATTACACGTTCAAAGCATCTCACAGTGCGGACATGTCAAGTTATCTTGTTACTGATGTAATAATAAATACGCCTGAGCTACATGTGAGGATATTCGAACCGCCAGCAGAACCCACATTTATAGAAAAATATGGTCCACATATATTAATAATAACCATTATAACCGTATTATGTGTTGTTATGCTCACTTATGTGAAACGTGGCTAATTGAAATGTTTTATATGTGGTGAACACAAAAACAATGAGGAATCAAAATGGAAAATAAAGTTGAAGTTAAGCCTACTGATGAACCCATAGAGACATGGATCGAGAGGCAGACCTTCATGTCCACCGATGACATAATTATACCCGATAAGATCGCTGATCGTGTCATAGGACAGGACGATGCAGTAGAAGTAATGAAGAAGGCAGCCTCCCAAAAGAGACATGTTATGCTCATCGGAGAACCAGGTACAGGCAAATCGATGCTAGCCAATTCTATGGTCGAGTATCTTTCAAAAGAAGATCTTCAGGACGTAGTTTCATATCACAATCCCGAGGACTTTAATGAACCTCGTATAAGGGCCCTTCCAGCAGGTAAGGGTAAAGCAATAGTCGCCGAACAGAAGGCCCATGCTATGGCCGTTAAGAATCAGAAAAGCTCGATGTACATTTACGTTAGCGTTTTTATCATGATCCTTGGACTTATGGGGGCGATGTTCTTTAACAACTGGACGATTATGTTTATAGCACTTTTCAGTGTGTTCATAATCCTCTTGTTCCTCAGAAACCCGAATCAAAGGAATGAGGTAATGATCGTACCAAAGGTCATAGTAGGTCATACGCCAGGGGAAACACCTCCATTCATTGACGCCACGGGAGCTCATGCTGGTGCTTTACTTGGTGACGTTAGACACGACCCTTTCCAATCTGGAGGTCTTGAGACACCTTCTCACGATAGAATCGAGTCAGGTGACATTCATAAGGCCAATAAAGGAGTTCTTTTCATAGACGAGATCAACATGCTGAAGATGGAGTCCCAACAGGCACTTCTAACAGCAATGCAGGAAAAGAAGATGTCCATCACTGGGCAGTCTGAACGTTCTTCTGGTGCCCTTGTAAAGTCTGAGGCAGTTCCTTGCGACTTCATACTTGTGTGTGCAGGAAATCTAGATGCTTTACAAGGTATGCATCCTGCGTTGAGATCAAGAATCAGAGGATATGGTTACGAAGTTTACATGCGGAATACCATGAAGGATACCGACGATAATCGTGGGTTCCTTGCAAGATTCGTTGCTCAGGAAGTTCGTAAGGACGAGAAGATACCTCATTTCGATAAATACGCTGTCGGAGAGATAATCAAAGAGGCTCAGCGTCGTGCAGGAAGGCGTGGAGAACTTACACTTAGACTTAGAGAGCTCGGAGGATTGATCCGTGTTTCTGGAGACGTCGCTGTAGGTAGAAATGCCAGTATCGTTACAATAGATGATGTCTTGAACGCTAAGAGGTCCGCTCGCGGACTCGAACAGCAGATGGCAGATCGCCACGTAGAGAACAATAAAAATTATCCGCTCTTCCGTATAGATGGATCCGAAGTGGGAATGATCAACGGTCTTGCAGCAATGAACTCCAATTCGGAAATGTCTGAATTCGCTGGTATAGTCTTACCGTTGGTCGCAGAAGTTGCTCCAGCACAGATAAAGAAAGGTGGACGTATAGTGGCTACTGGACAGTTGGGCGTTATAGCTAAAGAAGCTGTAGATAATATTTCAGCTGTCATCAAGAAGTACACAATGACCAACCTTACAGATGTTGATATCCACTTGCAATACGTCGGGACATACTCTGGTGTTGAAGGTGACAGTGCATCTATTACGATGGCAACTGTTATCATTTCAGCGTTGGACAGCATACCGATACGTCAGGACCTTGCCATGACTGGAAGTCTGGACGTTAGAGGTCAAGTGCTTCCAATAGGTGCCGTCACGGCAAAATTGGAAGCCGCAGCTGAATCTGGAATAAAGATCGCACTGATACCTGAGAAAAATGCAAAGGACGTCATGATTGAAGACAAGTATTACGATATGATGGATATTTACGCAGTTTCGAACTTGCGCGATGTCTTGGAATACGCCTTCGTAGATGGTCCGATGAAGACCCAGTATCTCGATAAGTTGATAGCACTTACGCCAGATGGTAATTCTACTGTAAGAAAACTAGAGCGTCCACCCAAGTCTTCGAAGGTACCTGAAGAGACCGTCGTGGAACACTACGAGCCACCAAAAAAGGATGCCGATCTTGATTTAGAACTAGATTCTGAGGATATTCCAGAGAAAGAAAAGGCCACCGGCGGTACGCCATGTGGAGTTTAATACTTTAAAGAGGGAGTAATTATGTCCTACGGACACGAATACGACAACTATTCACTGATGATTGGGAGATTCCAGCCGTTCCATGAGGGTCACCTAGAAGTAATTCGCAAGTGTGCCAAAGAATCGGATAACTTGACAATCGGTATAGGTAGTGCACAATATTCGCACTCTTTAGATAATCCGTTCACTGCCGGTGAAAGATACCTAATGATAAAGAACACTCTAGATGATGAGGGAATAGACAATTATTGTATCGTTCCTGTGGAGGATCTTAATCGTTATTCTATTTGGGTGGCACATGTTACTTCGATGTTGCCACCCTTCGCATACGTTTACAGCAACAATCCTTTTACTCGTCGTCTGTTCGAGGAATCAGGTTATCATATACGGGAATCGCCTATGTACAATCGCGAAGTCTATTCGGGGACTGAGGTTCGTAGAAGAATAGTTGCTGACGAGGATTGGCGTTCACTTGTACCTGGTCCGGTAGCTAAGGTCATCAAAGAGATCGACGGTATCGGACGTCTGAAGGACCTATCTGGAGGAAATTGATGTCAGCTTTGTCAGAGATGGTCAAAGCCCTTAGGTTAACTGGCTCTTCTCTGGCACTTGCCGAATCCTGCACGGGAGGGCTGATCAGCTCCCATATAACAGATCTTCCTGGTAGTTCAGGTTATTTTCTCGGTTCTGCGGTAACCTACAGTAACATATCTAAAAATCGAGTTCTCGGTGTTTCTCAAGATACACTTTCTAAATACGGTGCGGTCAGCGAACAGACGGCAATCGAAATGGCTGAGGGTGCTGCTACAGTATTCATATCTGATTTTGCAGCTTCTGTTACTGGTATCGCAGGTCCAGACGGAGGTACTGATGTGAAACCTGTTGGCACTGTATGCATTGGACTAACCGATGGAAGACGTTCTATTGCATTTACTAAGCATTTTAAAGGTGACAGGTCGGACGTTAGAACCGAGACTGTAGACGCTGTTTTTAAATTATTAACCGATTTTATTCTGGAGAAGATATGAGTAGATATTCCAGACAGGAAGGTCTGTTTGGAACTGACGGCCAAGAGAAGCTTTTCAATGCCAAGGTCGCCGTCGTAGGATGCGGTGGATTGGGAACATACGTATCATTGCTGCTTACGTCTGCGGGCGTAGGGCACATTAGGCTAATAGATGGTGATACGCCCTCTGAAAGTAATCTTAATCGTCAATTCTTCTATTCAAATGAAGAAGGTTTTAAGGCCGATATACTCAAAGAAAAACTCAAAGTAACTAATGAAGAGGTTGAGGTTGAAGCCATATGCGAGTTCATCAACAAAGATAATGTATCCAACGTTGTTGGTAAATGTGATGTTATAATAGACTGCCTTGATTCTGTGGCATCACGGCTGATTCTTAACGGATACGCCGTATTAGAAAATATACCACTGGCACATGGAGGCATAGATGGTTTTTATGGTCAGGCAACCTTCGTTATACCTGGTAAGACTCCATGCCTAAATTGTATTCTTAGACATGACGATGAACAAATGCCGCGATCTTTCGCTCCTATGGTATCTTTGATAGCTTCTGTACAGGCATCGGATACGATCAAATTCATAACCGGAACAGGAGACACTCTTGCGGGAAAGTTGTTTACTGTTTTCACAGGATCCAATGAATACAATACTATCGATATCAGACCGGATCTAAAATGTTCCGTATGTGGAAAAACTCGCTGTAAATAAATAGGGCTCATATATTCAGGTGTATCATGGAAAAGATAATGACTGGAAAAGTCAAAGAAGTGTATAGTGTGGATGAAGACACGCTAGAATTTGCTTATACGAATAACATTTCTGTTTTTGACAATGTTATTCCGTCAAAGATCCCTCACAAAGGTGAAACCTTGTGCAGAACGGCCAAGTTCTGGTTCGGTCTACTCTCGGAGAAAGGAATTCATAATCATTACATCAGCGAGTCGGCCCCTGATAGGATGAGAGTAAAAAGAGTCAATATTATTAGAGATTACAATAAGATTGACGGTAACACAGTAAATTACCTTATTCCGCTGGAGATTATTTGCAGACATTACGCAGCAGGTTCGCTTATGGATCGCATCAAGGATGGTAAAATTACTGTGGAGCAGTTAGGATTTCCTAAAGGCCACACAGTCACATACGGAGAGAAGCTCCCCGTTCCATTCATAGAGTCCACAACAAAATTAGAAGAACACGACAGTAATTTGACTGAAACCGAAGCCAAGAAGATGGCTGGACTAAGCGATCAAGAGTATCAAGAGATCAAAGACACGGTTTTGAAAATCGATAAGATCATAAAAGAAGAAGTGTCAAAACGTGGACTAATCCATTGTGATGGCAAAAAGGAGTTCGGATACGATAAAGAACGTAAACTTATGGTCTTAGATACTTTTGGCACTCTTGATGAGGATCGTTGGTGGGACGCCGACGAATATGCCAAAGGCAACGTGTTAGAGCTATCCAAGGAGTTCGTACGTCAATACTATCGTACAACAGGTTATCACGCTAAGCTTATGGAAGCCCGTGATAATCGCCTTGAAGAACCCAAGATACCGGCTCTTCCTCAAGATATCGTAGACCGTACAAGTGATCTGTACGTAAGCATGTACGAGAGGATAACTGGAGAGAAGTTCTGATTAGATCAGCCTTACCAAAACCATTTTCTCCCCATATGGACACTCGGTATCTCCTTCGACTGACTCTACTTTAAGTTTAGTGCCAGAGATCTCTGAAGGGGGATGACATTTAAACCAATTCTCACAATACTTCATCTCACAGTTTATTTCTTGGAACGTTACCATTCCGCCTTCTATTGCGTTCTTTTTCGGCATGGCTGCAGGCGTACTTACTTTCTCTACTTCCACTACCTTTACCCGATCTCCTGTTTCCAAGCAATCGTGGGTCTGTGTTCTTGTAGCTATGATTTTGTAACGAGTACTTTTTTCTAAGTTAAGGCAGACGCTTTTCAGTTTGCATTCTCTGCATTCTTCCATCGGCCCCATATAATAGAATGTAAAATCCTTTTCAGCAGAATTTTCTGAAACTAATGTAATAATAACCATCATATCACCCCGGTTGTCTTTGCTACGCTGGCCGCAGCTTCGCGACTTATTCCGTTTCCGAGTATCGTGAATCTGTCCTTACGTATTCCTGCAGCAGCTGTTAGAGCTTCTATGACCTCTTCGTCCTTCAGACCGATCTGTCTTCCAGTGGTAGGTGCACCTATATTATCCAACGCGTCTCTAATGACCTCCCAATCCCCTCCGTGAAGATACATCATCATTATCGAGCCGACGCCGCACTGTTCTCCGTGCATGGCACGACCAGGATACATTATATCAATCGCATGGGAGAACATATGTTCTGAACCACTCGTTGGTCTAGAGCTTCCGGCAACGCTCATTGAAACGCCAGATATGATGATCGGCCTAAGAGCAATCCAAACGCTTTCTTCTAAATCAGGACGTATAAGTTCAGAATTTTCCATTATGGTTTCTGCAGAATATTCTGAAAGTGAATATGCGGAACGACTGAATTCTTCGTTCCTTAGTCTATGAGCAAAATCCCAATCTTTGAGTGCCGTGAGATTAGAAATTACATCGGCACAACCTGAAGCAAGATATCTGTAAGGTGATTTACAAATAATCTTCGTATCCGCCAGAACTCCTAGGGGCGATGAGGCTGCAACTGACTGAGGTCCAGCATCCATCTTAAGTGATGCACGTCCAGATGCTATCCCATCATGTGCTGCGTTGGTTGGAATGCTTATGAAAGACAATCCCATATCGTCGGCCGCTATTTTAGTGAGGTCTATTTTACTTCCGCCTCCAACGGCCAGCATAAATGTCGATCCCGTCTCTCGAATAACGGATTTTACTTCCTCAAGGTTTTCCAGTGTAGCATTACCCGTCTTTAGAACATTAATGTCATATTTTTCTGACATAATATCTTCGACCATCTTTCCCGCTGCATCATACGTGTTCTCACCTGTAACGATGAGTCCCGATTTTTCAAATCTAAAAGATTCGCACATTTCTGGCAATCTATCGAGGACATCATGTCCCATCAGGATAGTTCTCGGGAACTCCATTTTTTTAGCTTTGTCGAAAACATCCATTTTATCGTCCGATATAAGATAATCTGAAACATATAAAAGGAAAGCAGTGGATTAGACCCTGTGGAACGGAAGGTTTTGATTTTATGTGCTTGCGGGAGGAGCAAAGGATTTACTTATGCCATGTGTGCCGAGGCGGAAGACGTACTGGTAAATTCTGGATTGAACGTTGAAACAGTGTATCCGATCAACATGGAAATCAGTCACTGTACAGGATGCGGTTCCTGCAAGAATGGTAACGGATGTATTATCGAGGATGATATGAACCGTATCTACGCGTTATTTCAGAATGCTGATATCGTTATCTTTTGTACACCGATCCATTTTAGCGGACCCTCGTCAGTAATCAAGTCAGTAATAGATAGATTTCAGACACTTTGGTATTGTTCTACGCCTGGTCCTAAATATATGGCAGCAATGATGTGTGGCGGCGACGATGAGCCTGATTTCAGAGGCTCTATGCATGTTTTTAAAGCGTTAGCAGCCACCGCAAGGTCGAAATGGATAGGAGAGTTAAAGATATCCGGCACAGACCATAAACAGCCTGCAGACATTAAGAAAGATTGTAAAGAATTTGTTATTTCTCTTATCATTACCGTTAACGAAAATTCTGAATCTAAATGATGTCATTTAGGAAAAATTAACACTTTTGTTGGATAGAAAGTATTATACTGTTACAAATTAACTTTAGGATGAGATTTAACATGACAAAAGCTAGAAGTGTATATCATTGCGAAAAGTGCGGAAAAATTGTGGATGTCTTATTTGACGGGCCAGGAAAGCTTTCTTGCTGCAACCAACTTATGGTGCTCCTTGAGGCCCAGACAAAAGATTACGCAACAGAGAAGCACGTTCCGTATATCGAGAAGGTAGAAGGCGGAGTTCTCGTTAAGGTCGGTAAAGAGGTTCCACATCCGATGGAAGAAAAACATTATATCGTGTACATCGAGATTTGTGCCGATGGTGTGCTTATGCGCAAATATCTAAACCCTGGGGACAAACCAGAAGCTTATTTTGAGACCGATGCAAAGAACATCGTTGCCAGGGAACTCTGTAATATACACTTGATTTGGAAATCCAATCAGTGATCGTAATCTAAACCATTTACCAAACTTTTTAACTTTTATTCTGTAAACGTTAAATTGTTGATGTCCGATTACGGTATGTTCTGGTGATCTAAGTTGGCTAAGAAAGTAAACGATAAAGGTGCAAAGGCCACCGAGAGACATGCAGCTATTGCCGCTAACCGTAAAAAGGAAGAGGTCAACATGAAAGAACGTTTGGCCGATAATAAATTTCGTAACTCGACGTTAATAAAGGATCGTCGTAGTGATATCGGCAAACTCCCTAAAGAGGAGCGTCCTGCGGCTAAAGAAGAGCTTCGTAAATTTATCGATGATTTAAAAGCACAAGAGGTAGCCGATAAAGAAGCTTACCAGAAGTTCATTCGTGTTAGAAAGGAAAAGGAACGCAAAAAACGCGAGTCTCCTTAAATATATTTTTGATACAGAGATTCCTGATACGGACAATATTTATATACGGTCTCTCTAATTCTTAAGTAACCGTCAGAGGTCAAAACATGATCTTCACACTGCACACTGAACTATTATTGGAATAAGTCAGTGTATACTATGACGGTTTGGTGGTTTTTATGAGAATTAATCAAACCAGTGTAAGCGCTAAA
>CAYJDU010000004.1:0-19183 GCA_964369035.1 uncultured Methanomassiliicoccales archaeon
GCACTTAAACTTACGGAGAAATAAAAATGCAATTAGAGATCGATGGAGAGTATTCAGGTATAAGGTTTTCAGCCTGTCATTTTATCCCAAGGCATGAGAAATGTTCCAGACTACACGGCCACTCATACGTGGTTCGTCTTAGGCTAGAAGGTGATATGGATGATGGCGGGATGCTCATGGATTTTGTGATCCTAAAGAAAGAGCTCCGCTCGATGATGTCCATCATGGACCACCGGACGTTACTTCCAGCTTCGTCCAAAGATGTCAAACTTACCATGAGTGATGATTCCGTGGAAGTGAACACCTGTGGAAAACGTTACGTGTTCCCTATAGAGGACGTGGTCATATTGGACCTTTCCAACACTACGGCGGAGGAGATGGCCAAATTGATGGTCAGACAGATGATACAGGATGTGGAATTCCCAGAGAACATCCGTTCGGTATCAATCGGCCTTGATGAGGAACGGGGTCAGACCGCCTGGTATACGGAGGAGCTTCGATGACAAAGGCCGTGGTGCTATTATCCGGGGGATTGGATTCTACTACCACGTTAGCCCAAGCGATAGAAGACGGTTTCGAGGTCCATGCGGTCAGTTTTAGATACGGACAGAGGCACAGTAGAGAACTCGTTTCTGCTACCGAGATATGTGGCCATTACGGCATCATGCACAATATCATAGACATCGATTTGAAATCGTTCAGATCTGCATTGACGGACCCCGGGATAGATGTGCCACAGGATCGTAAAGGCGATCTTGATAAAGAGATACCGATAACATATGTTCCAGCTAGGAACATAATATTTTTGAGCATAGCCGCGGGATTATGTGAATCCGTAGGTGCGGATAGGATCTACATAGGTGCGAATGTTGTGGATTATTCGGGATACCCCGATTGTCGCCCTGAGTTTTTTAAAGCATTTGAGAACATGCTTCAACAAGGAACAAAGGCAGGGGTCGAAGGATATCCCATCAAGATTGTAACGCCTATCTTGAACATGTCTAAAGCGGACATTGTACGTGTCGGTAAAAAATTGAATGCACCTCTGGGTCTTACATGGTCTTGCTATGAAGGCGGTAAAAAGGCATGTGGTCACTGTGACTCATGTGTACTCCGGCTCAAAGGATTCAAAGAAGCAGGATATGTGGACGATATCGAATACGAGTGACCCTTATGAAGATTTATGAAACATTTACTTCGTTACAAGGCGAAGGGCTCATGATGGGCGTACCTACATTTTTTATCAGGACCTCGGGATGCAACCTCGATTGTTCTTGGTGTGACACCAAATACGCCTTTGATGAGGGTAAGTATCATGACGTTACGGCATTGGCGGAACTTTCTGATGTTTCCCATATATGCATAACTGGCGGAGAACCGATGTTACAAAAGGATCTTTCAGAACTTATAGACATACTACTTCTGAAAGGTAAGCACATAGTGCTTGAAACCAACGGCTCCATGGATATAACCAATCTAAGCGAGGATAAGAATCTGATGATAAGTATGGACATCAAATGTCCCTCGTCGAAGATGTCTCACCGTATGATGATGTCGAACATCGGTTATCTCAAGGACAAGGACCAGTTAAAGTTCATAATTGGTGATAATGAGGACCTGGAGTACGCCATAAAGGTCATTACAGAATATGCTCCGCATACTAACATAATATTCTCTCCAGTAGGTGGTATGGATCTCGAGCCTCTTGCAGAGGAGGTACTTTCAAGGAAATTGGAAGTACGTGTGCTTCCGCAACTCCACAAGATCATATGGGGCGAGAAGCGCTCAGTCTGATTTCTGAGCCTCGAACTTCATCTTGCGCTCGTAGCGTCTCTTGAAATCCGTAACGCTTTCTTGCACGGTCCCTTCCTCGTCCATAGATACGGTTATGCCTGCTGCAGTCAGTTTGTCATAACCATGATGTCCGATGCCTCCAACTATGACAGCATCTACGTCCAGTCCGACGATGGAGTCCGCCACAAGCATCCCGGCACCGGTGGCAGCATCTTTGTGTTCGTTATCGATGATCACGAAATCTAACGTATCCATATCCACTATCAGAAAATAAGGTGCGCGGCCGAAGTCCTCGGCCACGTAAGAATCTAAAGTGTCGCCTTCAGCGAGAACCCCGATCTTCATTTTTTCTCGACCTTTTTGATCACTTTCTTTATCATTGAAGTGAAAGCCTTGGCCGAAGCGGATTCAGGGTCTCTCAAGACAATGGGTAGACCAGCGTCACCAGATTCTACCACAGATAGTTCTAACGGTATCTTTCCGAGGAAAAGTATGCCGAATTCTCTGGCTACGGCCTCGCCACCACCGCTCTTGAATATATCCGTCACTTTATCACAATGTGGGCAGATGAAACCGCTCATGTTCTCAACGAGGCCTATGATAGGTATCTTGGCTTCATTTACGAACATGATGGACTTGCGGCTATCCATAAGTGAGACTTCCTGTGGTGTCGTCACGATGATGGCCCCGTCGGGTTTCGGGATAAGCTGCATTATAGAAAGTGCCTCATCCCCAGTTCCTGGGGGCATGTCTATGACCAGGTAATCCAGGTCACCCCATTCCACGTCCTCGATAAACTGTCTGATGGCGGTCATCTTCATAGGACCTCTCCACATGACAGGGGTGTCCTTTGTAGGTAATAAGAATGCCATGGACATGACCTTGAGGGAAGGTGGGACCATGACTGGTACTAGTTTACCATCATGCACGTCGAGTTTCTCATCCTCGATGCCGAACATCTTGGGTATATTAGGGCCAGTAATGTCTATGTCCATAATCCCAGTTATGTAACCCTGGTTGGATAGTGCACATGCGAGATTGGAAGATACGGTACTCTTTCCGACCCCGCCTTTACCGCTCAATACGATTATCACATGTTTTATTCTGCTAAGGCTCTCGTTGAGTTTTGAGTCCTCTTCGATTTTATTCGCGCTTATCACTGCCATTTTAATCATTCCGTCAGCACGCTGTGGTCTTAATAGTCTATCGGTATCAGTTCATATCACAATGAATATAACTGCTGAAAGATATGGCAATCTATGCCCATAGGAGATCCACACGGCGGGGATTTTGAATATACTGACGAAGGATTACCTTTGAATATAACCGCGGTCCGGGTGCCAACCAGTGACCTATCCACTAGTATCGGCTTCTATAACAAGCTCTTGGGGATGGAGGTCATAGTTCAGAAGGACTCCTATGCAGTACTGAGAAGAGAAGGTGCCGTCATACTTTTGATAGTGTCCCCTGACGTTGGTATAGATACAGGATTCTATATCGGCGTTGACGATCCATACGCACTACATAGGAGACTTATAGACGAGGGCGTGGTGTTCATGGTAGACCCTGAATTGGGTCCTGTGGGTGTTTACACATCCTTCCGTGACACCGACGGAAATATTATCCGTGCTGTCGACAAGTACGCCGTTGACCTGTTCTGAATTAGTCGCCTAGATCGGCTATGTCAGTGGCTTTTTTGATCTTTTCCTCGAGTTCTTTCGGTAGTCCTTCGATACCTCCGGACAGGAAGCCTTTGACGATCATACTGATCGCTTGTTCTTCTGAAAGACCGCGGGACATCAGATATTCTATTTGATCCCTGGCTATTTTACCTACTGCGGCCTCGTGAGTCATTTCCAGATCCGCTACGTTTGCCTCAAGTTCAGGAATGGCCAAAGTGGTCCCGCCTTCCGATAGTATGATGCTCTTACACTCAAGATGTGCTTTGATGCCTGACGCGTTCCCCACCAATCGTCCTCTGGCGACCATCCTGCCGCCGACGGTGATACTTCTACTGATTATCTCCGACGAGGTGCCCTTGGCATTCAGATTGACGATGGACCCGTTGTCTATGTCCGAGCCTACCTGTGCGATGCACATGGAGTTCAATCTTGCACTGGAGCCTTCACCGTTCAGGTTGACTATAGGGTTGGTCTGAAGTGTCCCTACATCATCCAATATGACGTAGTTATTAGTGAAATGAGAGTTCGCACCTACATTGATGCCTGTTCTAGGTCTGACTGTGGTCTTGTCGCCCCAGTTGTGTATCATCGAGTAGGTCAGAGATGCGTTATCTCCAATAAACATCTCTGTTACCCCTACATGAACTGCATCATTGGCGTGTGGACCTGTGGCACATCCAGTAAGGATACTGGCTGAAGCCCCGTCCTCCACGAACATGATGTTATGGACGTTCTGGATGGCCATGGCGGAGTCCACTAACATGCAGGATTGGATTGGAGCCTCTATCTTGTATCCTGATTTCACACGGATGAAATATCCGTCGGAATTCTCAAGATATGTATGTGCGGTGAACTTATCCTGTTCAGGGTTAACGGCTTTCCAAATACTATCTTTCACCCAGTCATATTTTTTTATCGCTTGCTGAGTAGACATTATTTCCACACCTTCCGGTATCTTGGAGGAACAATGTCCCAGTGTATTGTCTATGAACATTATAGTCCCTGAGCGTGAATCCTCATCTGTGGATAAGCCTACACGTTCCATTGTGTCCTTGAATATATTATCGGAGCCCTCAAGGTCCTCGATCACTGGCCCGTCGCTTCTCCCTCCTTTGTATTTTGAGAGATCCACATCTTTGCCGTAGGTCGCCTTCTTTTTCAAAGCTTCCTTTATTCTGGTATCACTATCTTTTTGCATACACCGCAGTCTCCGTATCCGTTGATTTTAATGACCTTTAGAAGGTCGGTCGGTCTTCCTGAGCAACGGATTCTTCCTTCGCCCATCACATAAGCTTTGTCCGCTCCGATATAGTCCAGTATCTGCCCGGTATGGGTGATTACCAATGCAGATACACTTTTCGGGGTGCTCCTTCTGCTGTTTATCTTATCGTAGAGTAAATCACGGACCTTGTTACCTATAAGGTCGATACTCTGTAAGTCCACCCCTGATTCGGGTTCATCCAATAGAATAAGGTCTGGGCTCTGAGCAGTAAGTTGCAACAGTTCGGACCTTTTTATTTCCCCTCCGGAAAATCCAACGTTCACATCCCGTTCAAGGAATTCTTTCATCCTGAATTCGTTGGCTTCCGACAATACCTCTTCAGCAGCCCCTTTGGATGTGGTCATTATAAGGTCCCCCAGTTTTACGCCGGTCACGTTAGGAGGCCGTTGCATCATCATGCCGATCCCCATTTTGGCACGTTCGTCGACGGGAAGCTGTGTTATGTCAACCCCTTTGAATATAATCTGGCCTTTCGTGATATGGTTCGTACTGTATCCCATGATGGCAGAAAGCAATGTTGATTTCCCGGATCCGTTGGGTCCGAAGAGTATACAGGTCTCGCCTTCTTCCACGACGAGGTCCACACCTTTTAAAATCTCCCTCCCGCCAGCCATAGCATGAAGGTTTTTGATTTCAAGCATATTCCTTGCCATGTTCCTCCATACTGTTTATCGATTGTTTAATACTTATCCAATGTTGATTACGCCTATTGCATAAAAAAAGAGCCGAACATGGATTTTTCCACGTCCAAGTAACAAAGAGATTATACAGTGACCGTATATTTTCGTTTCATGAAAGTCATCGCTTTGAACGGCAGCCCCCGCTTATTGGGAAACACTTCGAGCATAGTCATGGACATGCTTGATGAGTTTTCTAAAGAGGGTGTAGAGACAGAACACATCCAACTTTTTTCTTACAATTTCATTCCTTGTAATGACTGTAGGTCCTGTGAGATCCGCGGTGACGGAAGATGCATAACTGAGGACGATGAACTGAATAATATAGTGGACAAGCTCAGGGATGCCGACGGTATAATCTTCGCCAGTCCAGCCTATTACGGTAGCGTGACGGGACAAATGAAGATCTTCATGGAACGGGCGGGCTTGGCACTTGAGACAGGGGATATGGGATTAAAGCGTAAAGTCGGTGGAGCTATCGCTGTGGCAGCACATGACGGTGCATCATCCGCTTATTCCGAGATGGTCAACTTCATGTTGAGGAACCAGATGATAGTCTGCGGTTCCACTCCACACACTGTGTTCAGAGCTTTGAACGCACCTCAGTATACTGCAGATAAGGCGGCCGTAAAGGCGGTGTCCATCCTGGTCAAAGAGATGATCTGGACCATGGAGCAACTTCAGAAGAAGTAAAATCCACACTTCTCGTCGATAGAGATCTTGGCCACAGCTTCCATACGGTCCACCGGGCCGGAGTATCTGCGTACCATCATCTTTCCTTCTTCGGGCAGAGCTTCCCTTAGGATCTCGACTTCCCTTAAGAGTTGGACCGCATCTTCTGGAGTGTAAGTTCTTCCAGAGGATGCACCATCTGGTACGGATGCGGTTATCGCGCATCCATATCTTCCTGCTATCTCTGGTAGAAGGCTGTTATCAGGTCCGAATGTACCCATACATCCTCTGCCTTTGTCCCAGGAGACCTCACAGGTGGCACATATCTCCTTCATGTCGTTGAAAGATACAAGTTCCCATTCCGTAGTACGGTTCTCTGGTAACGAGTCAGCTACAGCTCTGTCCTGGGATGAAGGATCGAGTCCGTTCAGATCGACCCATCCAGAATAAGAGTCTTCGGCAATGGAGTCCAATTTGGATATATCGTTCTCGTCCACGAGAAGGTCCATATGGACTGTCTCAGTGTCTTTGCTGAGCTTGTTCCTTTTCAAGAACGTCTCCCAATCCTCTATAACGTTCGTGGCCTTCTCTTTCGATACGGTCCTAAGTACTTCTGAGGCCTCCCCGAAGTTCTCTGGATGCCCTACCATTACCCTTACAATCCTCAACTTTTTCTCTCTGCATAGGGCACTGGAGCACTCTGTTTCTCTTATAGCGATATTAATTCCCATGTTTCTCTAGCTTCTCCTGGTACTTCTTCAAGTACTTTTCGCGACGACTCCTAAAGGCCGCGTAGGCACGTACCATGTTAAGCAGGATGAAGCCAATCATTATTAGGATTATCCCCATGAAAGTTATGATCAAATCTACATTCTCAATGGAAAAATCCTCACCTTCGAACATAGAAGCTAGGTCCATAGAAATGGACATGGCCCCGCCTTGGAATATAAGGAATAACCAAACAATCGAATATGTTAGGGATATCAGAGTGAAAAGTAACCTTCCCTTGTTACCCTTGGCATAGAATCCAGTAAAGAACGCCAGTATCACGATTGGAATACCATATATCGCGAATCTCCATATGGTTTCGCCAAAGGTGGCAAAGATGCTGCTAAGGTCCATATCTGCACCCATGGATGTAAGATATTCTTGAAGAAACCCTTCCAAATAGTATACTATTGCCAGCGGTATCGCGATAATGAAGATCACACTGAATATCATCTTAAGTATACCCTTTGCCCAGGACCCGGTCTTAAGATCGGTCCCCAGCGTGGTCTCTATAACGGTTTCGCTCATCAGACCGCCTCCATGATTTGCCTGACGATATCTATCAATTGAGCATATTGTTCGGGTTCAAGCTCGACTATCTCGGGATTAAGGGGATCGCCAGTATCTATCTCGATTGTATAATCTTCAGCTTCGTATTGGGCTTCCAGGACTTCCAATATGGACATTCCCAAACCGCTGTCTATCATAAGGGATAATCCGTTTATATCATCATTTATGAAGGTGATCTCTATGTCCCCTATGCTGGCACTGAAGCCGTCCATCGGAATGATATCTAGCTTTTGATCCGATGTGACCGTGATCTTATTCTCAGTTATTACGAGTTCATCTATGGGACTTTCTGTGCTGAACTTCGCAGTGGCGTGTACTGTGGCTCCTGCGAGACCATAAAGATACTTTCCAGAGATATCTAATCCGATGTTGATGTCAATAGTATCACTGGCTCCGATAAACATGATCAGGGCGCTGTTCAGGGTATTTATCTCAACATTGATAGGAAGTGATGCCGTCTTGCCAGTGGCGATAGTGGTGGATTTACTTGAGATTATCGTGTAAATCTTGACTCCCTCATTGTTCAGTTGATCCACGCTCACATCAATATCTAGAAGATCATACCTTAAGTTGTTCGTTATAACAATCTCCGTGTAAATCTTGATGGCAATCTCGTTACTTTCCCTCATTATCATCTCTTGGGTGAGGACCTTCTGGTCGCCTCCCTTGAGAACGACTGTTTTAGTTGAATCGGGATTTAGAATGTAATAATCATGTATCGCATTGGCAGCATCCGTCACGCTTGCGTCATCACTAGGATTTACCGTGGCGATACTTGCACCACTGTCTATGTGGACAGTGGCAGGGTTACCGTAGGATTGAACGGCATTTTTAATGTTCATCTCAAGTAGTTCTACAGAATCGGAAACAGGATACTCGCTTTCTGCTCCTATTTCTATACCTAAAGGTTCCCCGCTCAAGTCTTCTGGTATGAACCCGCCGACTACGAATAAGAGGACTGCAACTATAGCAATAGCGTAAATAGCGTTCATGATGACGCTGAAAGCCTTCATGTTATGATATCATGGTATTACTTTAAATGATATGTTACATCCATCGAAAAATATGATAAGCTGACCGCTGATATAGTTTTCAAATATGTCAGGTATAAGGATAAAAAAGAGAAAGAGGATGAGGGAAAAGGATGCAAAGGTCCTTTCATCTACTCTTGAGGAGGTCGTGGGAGTGTCTGTCTTCGGTGAAGGCGAACCTGTGGACAAAGCAGAAAGCACAGATTATGGGCTGATATTCCTAGGTGGAGACATAATCGGCTTGATCTACGAAGAGAAGCCTTTCCTCACAATACGGGGAATACTCAAATATAAGCCTACGATCCGTTTTGTGACAGTCGATATGGGGGCCGTCCCGTTCATTTCCAACGGTGCTGACGCAATGGGCCCTGGTATTATCGACGCTGATCCGAATATCGCCGAAGGGGATATGGTCTGGATCCGTGACGTGAACAACAAGGCACCGTTGGCGGTGGGTATGGCATTACGTGCCGCATCGGACCTGATGGAGAAACAGCCAGGGAAAGCCGTGAGTACCATACATTTCATAGGCGATAAGCTTTGGAAGGTCGGCGAGTGATTCATTTGTGGAAAAGACGCAGAAATTCTGAGAATGGTAAGGTGTTCATAGATCTGGAGGGTTACAGCTCACCAGATGACGATAATATCAAACTTAGCGTGAAGACCGTGGATATGAGGGAGATTGCCGATCTCAAAATAATTACTGATCTAGCAGATCAAGAAGGAATAATCATTGTCGAGACATCCCTGTTCTCAGAGGGACAAGAACGTCGTGAGGAAGCAATGGATAAGATGAAAATAATAGCTGAAGACAGAGGAGGGACGTTCTCTCAAGCTTCGGACCGTGTTGCAGTCATCACGCCGGCAGGGGTCGGGATCGATAAATGCCGTATACGAAGGAGAAAGTAATGTTCAAGACAATCCATGATCCTTTACACGGTAGCATAGTCATCGACGATGTTTTTTTAGATATCGTCGACAGACATGAGATGCAAAGGCTTAGACATGTCAAACAACTGGGTATGGGAAATTTGGTCTTCCCCGGTGCGAACCATACCAGATTCGAGCATTCATTGGGCGTATATCATCTATCAGGTAGGATGGCATCATCATTAGGGCTCTCTAAAGAAGAATCTGATACAGTGCGGGCCGCGGGAATGTTACACGACATATGCCACATGCCTTTTTCACATACGATAAGCGAGATTACGGAGATCAAGTTCGGTCTCGATCACATGGAAGCCGCAAGGAAACTCATCAATGGAGAGATAAAAACATACGGGGATAGGGACCAGGATATATTAGGGTCAGAACCCCCGATATCAGAAATCCTTGAGAACGCTGGTATATCCAGCCGTAAAGTATGCGATCTCATAGAATACCCAGAGTCACACAGGGCTAGCCTGGATGTGTTCTCCCAGGACGTGGGGCAGTCATATTTCAGATCAGACGATTATCTACATCAGATAATCCATGGACCAGTGGATTCGGATCAGATGGATTATCTGGTAAGGGATGCCCATTATACAGGGGTATCACACGGTGCCATAGACATCGAACGAATAATTTCCATGATGAGGGTATTCAACGAACGTATCGTCCTGGATAAAGGAGGAATCACCGCCGCCGAAGGTCTGATGGTCTCCAGGTCCCTGATGTACACTTCCGTATACTATCACGAAGCAGTAAGCATCGCAGGGTCGATGCTGAACAAAGCAGTGGAGGCTTCGGACCTAGACCTCGGCGAGTCGTATCTCCTGACCGACGCAGACTTGATCTCTCTGTTAGAGGCTCAAGGCGGACGTTCTCATAAAATCGTTAGAAACCTTATGAACCGCAGATTATACAAAAAGGCCTACATAGGTTACGTAGCGGATATCTCTGAAGACGATCTGCATGGTCTGGCACAATATTCGGAATACTGTGAACGTAAGAAGTTAGAGCAAGAGGTAGCGGACGTTGCTGGCGTAGACTTGTGCGAAGTAGCTATAGATACGCCCTCCGAATCGGTTCTTTTATCAAAGATAAGTATTGGAAAGACGGACGTGTCCATATTAGATGGCGACAGGGTAAGAAGTATCACGAAGATATCATCCATCGCTAGAGCACTGCAATCTCGTGATACTTTAAGGTGGGCGGTCCTTGTGTCAGCACCGAAGGAAAAACGGGATGCCGTTAAAGCGGCCACAAAGAAAGTGCTTAATCTCTGAGTGATATTTTCGTCCCTAAAAGAGACACGTATAAATTAAATGATAATTTTATAAATAGTCACTGGCACAGCATCTTTTATTTTCTCTACGTGGGGCACAAGAAGTTAAGGCGACTATGAAAGTCTCACAGGCATAAGGCTTCAAGATTTTCTATAAAAGATAGGGAAATATATTCAATAGAGTATGCTCGAGGGAGAATGAGGGCGTCGACCGAAGATGGATATTTTTGTGATTTTTGCCCTGGGGATCGTTACAGCTATAGCCACAAGCTTGGATGAAATCATAGTACTTGCGATGTTCCACGGATCTGTCGCTCCAGGTCCTGAAGGACGTCACAGACGCAGGATCATAGGTCTGGGATATTTCTTAGGAAGCTTGTTCGGCGTGTTTATATTTGCAGGCATTGCAGTGGGGCTCGTTCAATTCCCCGTACAGAGATATATTTTTTGGCTAGGTCTTATCCCCATCTTAATGGGGATATATTCCCTAATACACACGAAAGATGACAGTGAGCTTCAGACAGCAGGTTCTATAATTGGTAGGACACGAGGTAGTTTGGCGCCCTTGGCACAATATATCATAATTGCATTGGTCCTTAGTTTCGATGACTTCGGAGTTTATATCCCGTTGCTTGCAGTGATGAGGACCCAAGAGATCCTAATGATAATTTTTGCCGCGGTCATAAACGTGATCCTGGTGATATACGTTAGTCAGCGTATCAGTAACCTCGCTGTTGTAAAACGTTATTTGGATAAGGTGGCACAGTGGTTGATACCAGTTATTTTCATACTAATCGGTTTATTTGTTATCATCAACGGATACACGGCCCTTTGATATCAACCTTTGACAACGCCTATGGGAGATAGTTTTACAACTTTCGATGAAAGACCGGCTCCACTTACAACGTCGATGACGGTATCGATGTCCTTGTACGCATTGGGGGCTTCCTCGGTAAGTCCTTCGTCAGATCCGCTCAATAGGACTATCCCTAGGTCTGAAAGGCCTTTCCTTATCCCAGACGCAGTGTTACTGCGGGATGCTGATTTCCTGGACATCATTCTTCCAGCACCGTGACATGTGGACCCAAAGGTATTCTCCATAGCCCCCTGTTGTCCTAGTAGGACATACGTCCCTGATACCATGTCCCCGGGTATGATCACTGGCTGTCCCACATCCCTGTATTTCGCCGTGATTTCTTTCCGTCCCGCCGCAAAGGCTCGGGTGGCACCTTTCCTGTGGACGACGACGTCCATATTACTACCGTCTACGACATGCGTCTCTTTCTTGGCTATGTTATGTGCTACGTCGTACACTAGACCCATATCCATGTCTTCTGCAGAACGTCCGAGGACCTTCTCAAAGGATTCACGTATCCAATGCATGATCATCTGTCTGTTCGCCCAAGCATAGTTGGCCCCACAGCACATGGCACCGTAGTAATCTTCGCCTATCCTTGATTTCAAAGGGGCGCAGGCAAGTTGTTTATCAGGAAGTTCAATGGAATTCTCTGTTACGTATTTTTCCATTGTTTGAAGATAATCTGTAGCTATCTGATGACCGCATCCCCTGGACCCGCAGTGGACCGTTATCGTTACGTTTCCGCTCTCTAATCCGAAGGTTTTTGCTGCTCTTTCATCGAATATCTCGTCCACAACGTCCAGTTCAAGAAAGTGATTGCCTGAACCAAGGGAACCGAGCTGAGGTAGACCTCTTTTTTTCGCTCTATCGCTAACCAAGGACGGATTAGCTTCCTGCATACGTCCACCTTCTTCGGTAGCATCCAGATCGCTCTCCCAGCCGTAGCCGTTCTCTATAGCCCATTCCGATCCGCAGAGTAGGACTTCGTCCAATTCTTTATTGCCGAGTCTGGTAAGACCTTTGGAGCCTAGGCCAGATGGAACGTTATCGTATAATTCGGACATCAGGGCCTTGCGTTTATCGCCGATGTCGTCTACGGTGAGGTTGGTCTTTATCAGGCGGACTCCACAGTTTATATCGAAACCGATACCGCCAGGGGAGATGCTCCCTTCATCCGCGTCAACGGCGGCCACGCCTCCGATGGGGAATCCATATCCCCAATGTATATCAGGCATAGCAAGGGAGTTACCAACGATCCCGGGCAAACATGCCACATTCGCTGCTTGAACAGGGGCATTATCGGAACGGATCTGAGGGATCATCTGTTCACTGGCATAGATGATAGCGTCGGTACGCATACAGGGGACCTCTCCTTTCGGGATGCGCCACCTGAAATCATCTATCTTTTCCAATGTACCGTTCCATGCCATGTATATCAATCCTTAGAAAGTAGGGGCCGGGACCGAGATTCGAACCCGAGTCGGGGGATCCACAGCCCCCCAGGATAACCAAGCTACCCCATCCCAGCCATACAGTGAACGCTTGATTGATTTAATGTACATAAAGATTATCACTACTTTACTCTTAAAATAGGCATTGGACATATAGGAACCACCCTTATTATAGGAATATAATCATTATAGTTCTATGGCGAAGAAGGATCTAATCTCTGTTGTAGACATGAAAGAAGAATGGCCGGACCTAGTTGATCTGGCAATAAAAATGAAGGCTGAGCGCGGAAATCACTGCGAGCTCCTTGCTGATAAAACACTTGCAATGATATTCGAGAAGCCTAGCACTAGAACCCGCATATCCTTCGATGTCGCAATAACAGAACTCGGCGGACACGCCCTCTACATCGACGAATCCAATATGCAGATGGACCACGGAGAGACCGTAGAGGATACAGCCAGGGTCATGAGCAGGTTCGTTCACGGAATAATGTATCGTGCCAGGGATTACAAGACCATGGACAGATTCGGAGAGTTCGCTACCGTACCGGTTATAAGTGGGTTGGACAATCTAGAACATCCATGTCAGGCCCTTGCCGACATGATTACCATCAAAGAAAAGATGGGTTGTTTCCGTGGAAAAAAGTTGGTCTATCTAGGGGATGGCAACAATGTCTGTAACTCTCTGTTGTACGCTTCGGCCATACTCGGATTAGATATGGTGGCATGTTGCCCTGCCGTAAGGATGCCTAACGCCGAGATAATGCTGAACGCCTCGCGTATAGCTGACTCAAACGGTAGTAAGATCATAGCATCCCATGATCCTAAAGAAGCTTGTGTGGACGCAGATATACTTTACACTGACACATGGGTATCCATGGGCGATGACACTTCGGTGGAGGAGGCCATGAAATTATTCAGTAGATATCAGATCAACGGTCAGTTGCTTGAACTAGCTAATCCGAATTGCATAGTGATGCATTGTCTACCTGCACATAGAGGTCAGGAGATAACCTCTGATGTCATCGATGGGCCGCACAGCGTAGTATTTGAACAGGCTGAGAACCGTCTGCACGCGCAGAAAGCAGTACTGTACACGTTGCTCAAATGACCTGACAGGATATCAGGTCCTCGACGATATCTAAGAATTCTTTTTTCTTATCTGGAGGGATCGTGGCCCCGGCGGCGACGTTGTGGCCCCCTCCGAAACCTCCCACCAGCTCGGCTGCTTTTTTCATGACTATAGATAAATTCAATCCTCTATTGACCAGGGAGCGGTCCGCTCTTGCGGAGACCTTGATTCCGTCCTCTGCGTTGGCAAAAGCGATTATCGGAAGCCACTTGTTACATGTGTTTGAGTTAAGGAGCATTCCCGCAACTATGCCTACCACCGTTTCTTTTATCTCGTCGCCAGCATCAAAGTGTTGAATGAACCTACTTTCCCGCATAAGGTGATTCTCTTTGATGTACGTAAGTGCAGTGGAGATGTTACGTCTGTGTTCCGTACGGTTCTTTTCCGCGTCCACAATGGCTGTGCTGTCTCCGCAGCAAATCTTCATTCCCGTACATGCATCATCGTATCTTCCACAAGAGTTCAGGACCGTTGCGAATTCCTTCGCATCCCTTAGGCCTGTACCTTTTTCAAAATTGGGAAGTGTATATACCTCGCCGTAAAGGCGCCTGATGCTATCTGGGTCACTGAACATCCCTATCAGTTTCTCTGTGGCCCTTTCCTTCTCAATAGGGCTTAAATCGTTCCACGACCGTATTTTTCCGTTATGGCTAAGATCGATTTTCAGGTCGGAGTAGAATCTCACACAGTTGGGAGCTGATTCAGTGAGTCCTGGAATTTCAGGGTCGTTGCTGTATTGTAAGAACTGTACCAGTCCTCTGGTCTCTCTGCCGAATAACCTAAGGTCCATTTCAGGGATTATATCGCCAGAAGCGAAAGCGTCGTTAACTATTATACGGTTCATGCCGATTAGGCCGGATTCCTTACTGTCTTGGAAATCCCCTACTGCACCGATCAGTGCCAGATATGCTAGATCTATGTTACTTGGATCCACTTCTTTAGATACAATGTATGTGGAACCCGCCCCACTTATCTCGATGGATCCGTCCATCCCGAAGCAGTGAGGATTCACGTGGTAGATGGCAGAAAAATCATCTAATGTGGTCTGAGGTCTTTTCCTCTTAGTGTCTGGCACATGATGATCGGTAATAACCAGTCCGTCCTTTCGGAACTCCGATAGATATCCGCTTCCTAGGTCGCATATCCATACGATATCATCCTCGTTGGAGTTCACACGTTCAATGACCTCTTCGGTGATCTTGTTCTCGTACACCGTTGTATGTTCGATACCCAGGCGTTGTAAGGTCATCGAGGCTATGGACCCAGCAGTGATACCGTCAGCATCGATATGCGAGATTACCAAGGCGCTCTTAGCCGACCGTATAGCATGCGCTGCATCTTTGGCGGCAGCATAGAACGATTTCAATTTACCAGATATATCCTGCATATTCCTTCACCAGTCTGGGATATATTATATTCGCTATCTGTTCGAGATTGATCGTATCCGCCCTGTTATACTCTATTAGTTTTTCTAAAGCGTCAAGGTCCCCGTTCCTGTCCCAGCGTCTCCATAGGCGAACGGCTTCAAATCCGTCTATATTTTGGATGTCGTCGTCCCTAGAGATACCGAGTTCGGCCTCTAGGTTTTTCAAGCCTCCTCTGTAACCTACTTTACGGGAGTTGAACCTTAGGTCCATATGTGGCATTCCAAAGTCGATTCTGGGAAAGCTGTTCTTTAGAACAGGAATATCAAAACAGCTCCCGTTGAACGTGACCAGCATAGATGCTCCCTCTAAGGCATCTGACATTGTGTCAGAATTAAGGTCCCTTCCATGCGTCAACGTAACCGTATCATGTTTTTTGTGGACCGTCACGACTGTGACTAGTGAATCCCGTTCAAGTCCGGTGGTCTCTATATCCAGATATGCTGCCGATCCGCCGAACTCCCCGAACAGACGCCATTGCTCTGACTTTGGGAGCATGCTGTTCAATCCCATGGCGTCCTTATTGTCTAAAAGTTCGCAGGCTTCGGATATGGTACGGTTGAAATCATCTTTCTTATTGTCAGATACGACACATACAGTATCCGCTGCAAGAAACTCATCCCAGTCCCTTACACCGGACTCCCAGATACGCATTTCCTTCTTCTTCCCGACAGAGGGGACTATACTGAAGGTGTGCCTGATCATATCAAAGCCTATATCCGAAGATATGAAAAAACCTTGCATACGCGGAATTAATACGTTACGACAATATTAGGTAAATATGCAGACGCTTGAAATATTACCTGATGTCAGTATCACTAACGACAGGTGTGTCCTTCTCGAAGGAGGAAAGACTGCGGTCATAGGCGATTTGCATTTAGGTTATGAGACCGCCCTTGAAGATGAGGGGGTATTCCTTCCCAGAGTGAACACCGGGACCATAAGGGACTCCCTCAATCGCATAATCTCCCTTTATGAACCTAATCAGATAATCCTATTAGGGGACATCAAACATGATTTCAGGCGTTCTAAATACAATACGTCCTCAGAGATATGTGGAATTCTAGAATTGATCAACGAGGCGGCAGACACACTTGTGATCAAAGGTAATCATGATAATTACATTCAGAACGTATTACAAGGAATGGGGATGCTTGCCGTAGACCACGTGGATGTGGCAGGGTTCAGGTTAGAGCACGGACACGTAGACTCTGGCTTTAGACCAGTTATAATCGGTCATGAGCATCCTGCGGTGAGGATTCCTGGAGCGGGGGGAAGCAAGATACACTGTTTCGTATTGGCAAAAGAAGAAGGTGTACTGGTCATCCCACCCTTCAGTCCGTTCTCTTCGGGAACTGATCTTCTTTCTGAAGGAACGGTTATGTCTCCGGCACTCCGAGGCTGTGATATGGGGAAAGCGGAGATATATGGTGTTTCCGACCTAGGTATCATTGAACTTGGAAAATTATCTGGTCTCGATGGAATGGAGATGGAGTAAAATCACATTTAACTATATACGCGTGCACCTGAACATTAAATAATAGTTAGTTCATCCTAAGTTTTAGGAGAATTATATATGTCGATGACTCCAAGAGATAGAGTGCTTGCAGCAATGAAACAAGAGCCCCTTGACAGGCCGCCCGTTGCGATCTTTACACAGTCCGCTACACTCGGACAGATGGACAAGGTCGGAGCAGCATGGCCAGAGGCTCACAAATCAGCCGAACTTATGGCTAAACTGGGATCCGCACAGGCCGATTTATTCGGTTTCGAATGTGTCAGGGCCCCGTTCTGTCTGACTGCAGAGGCAGAAAGACTCGGATGTACGGTTTCTATTGATAAAAGGGACGCAGCCCCGATGATCAAGAACCACCCGTTCAAATTCGATCCTATGACCAGTGAATATGACAGCCCCGAGAATCTTATGGACCCTGAAGAGTTCATAGCCGGTGGTAGACCCGCTGAGGTCATCAAATGTATGGGACTTCTTAAGAAATCCCACGGTGATAACTACTGTATAGTCGCAGGAAACACAGGACCCTTCTCACTTACTGGTCACCTTGTGAACACAGAGAACATGGTATTCGCAATGATGATGGAACCTGAACAGGTAACCACATGGTTAGAGGCCGTTACCCCTATCCTATCTGCATATACCCAGGCCCTTGCTGACGCAGGAGCAGATGTCATTCAGATGTCCGAACCTACCGCGTCCACTGACCTGATTTCGCCAGATATGTTCGATGGTGCAGCTGGAAAATACATTTCCCAGTGTCATTCGAATGTAAAGGGTGCACACTCAGTGCTTCACGTATGTGGAAACACTCTGCCTATCCTCGAAATGATGGTGGCAACTGGTGTGACTGGTATATCCATCGAAGAGAAGGTAGACCCATTCGTTGCAGTGGACCACGTCGGTGGAAAGGTAGTTCTCGTAGGAAACGTCGGATCGGTCAAGCCTTTATACACTGGAAAACCCGAAGATGTCATTGCAGAGACCAAGAAATCCGTCGAAGCAGGTTTCAACGTCATAGCTGCCGGCTGCGGTGTCGCATCCGGTACCAAAGACGAGAACATGCTCGCAATGGTCAAAGCAGTCAAGGGATGAACGTTCCCAATACCTGACAATTCAAACCTCTTACCTAATTTTAATATTTTTTTTGCAAATGTTTATCACGACTCACCGTAGTGCTATTTTATGTCTGAAATTCTGGCGACGAACGCAGGATACGCTTCAAAGATAAAATCCATAATGCAATTGAACCATGAGCCCGTGGCGGTGAAGCTTATCGTTGCTGGGGAGGACATTATCGGGTATACCAAGCCAGAACGTCAGATGTCCCATTGTCAAGCCATTATGCTCGCACGCAAAGGGGAATGTCTTACCTTGATGCCTGAGGACATGAGTTGTCACGTAGGCTCGTCAGCGCTTAACATGGTGGAGACCCCCGCAGGAGTGGTGGACGGTACGTTCCATCATAACCTCGGAGGGTTCGATTCCACCGAAGCGGCCGCGAAGTTGATCTCTGAACGTGAAGTCCTCGATAAAAAAATGATCGGTGAGAAGGTATGCCCTCTAAAGGACGCGGACTTCGAACCCGATGTCATCGTCATAATAGATATGCCCGAGAAGATCTATTGGTTGGTCCCGTTGATGACCAGTGAAAAGGGAGGAAAAGCGAATTTCAGCATGGGTTCTTTCCAATGTACATGCGAGGATGTCACAGCTTATCCTTATGTAACGCAAAAACCGAACATCTCCCTGGGCTGTTACGGTTGTAGAAGAAGGACGGATATGTCTCCCAACGAGCTAGCGGCAGGTATCCCGTACAAAATGATACCTGGTTTTGTGGATCGCCTTGAAACATTTGGATCGGGTATCATGCAGAAGGCGAAGCGGGATTGAGCCATATCTGGAGTTCAATCCCTGAATTGCTTTTATATTAAGGTTAATTTTAACCGTATTTATATTTAAACAACTTCAAAATCATCGAATTTTAATTTATTTGACCTTTTTATGACTCTTAAGCGTTGGTTTTATAATAGGGGAACCGAATACTCAAAATGCAAGGGAGTACAGGACCCAAATCCTGTAGATTATGAACGGAGGTAAAAAATGCCAAAATACGACG
>CAYJDU010000005.1:0-18795 GCA_964369035.1 uncultured Methanomassiliicoccales archaeon
AACGGGATGCATAGATGAAAGTAGGTATTGATCTGGGAACAACCTACTCAGCAGTAGCATATTTCGATAAAAACACTTTAGAAGCTATCGTGATACCTAATATCGATGGCGATTTCTTGACCCCATCGGTCATATACTTCGGCCCCGACGGTAACATACTGATCGGTAACCAAGCAAAGGATATGCAATCACAAGGTAAAGGGGTCATAGCAGCATCTTTTAAACGTGCTATGGGCGACACGGATTATTTATTTACAGCTTACGGGAAAAACTATTCCGCCGAGGAACTTTCGGCAATATTGTTAAAATATTTGATAGACGGCGCACAATTGTCTACAGGGAAAAAAATAGACTCGGCCATTATAACTGTTCCAGCTTATTTTAACGACATTCAACGAACGGCGACCATAAGGGCCGGTGAAAGATGCGGCATCAAAATGCTCAAGATAATAAACGAACCGACAGCTGGTGCCATATCACACGGATATAACAATTCGGATAACAAAACGATCATGGTCTATGACCTTGGAGGAGGTACTTTCGATGTTACCATCGTGAACATAGATAATGGAAGGATTACCGTTATCGGGACTGATGGCGATAATCTACTTGGAGGAAAAGACTGGGATAATGCTATCATCACATATTTCTGTAATAAATTCTTTAATGAATTTGGAGTTGACATACGAGATGATGAAGCTGCAAAGAATAGCCTTATAGTGTCAGCCGAAGAACTTAAGAAAGAACTTTCAAAGAACGGCAGTCTGAAAATTCATTTGGAATACGAAGGCGATGCAGCAGATTACACCCTTACTGAAGAACATTTCAAAATCATAACCGAACCTCTTTTCTCTTCCACAAGAGAGGTCTGCGAAAGGATCCTTGTTGAAAAAGGCTTAGATTGGGAGGATATCGACGAAATATTATTGGTAGGAGGTTCCACCCGTCTTCCAGATATATTCAGTCGTCTCGCGGATATTTCGAAAAAAAAGATCATCGAACATAACGATATTGATCTAGCTGTCGTTAAAGGTGCAGCACTGTCCTCCTACGCCTTCAAGACTGGCGGGAAGTCTATTAGTGTCACGGACGTCACTTCCCATAGTCTAGGGGCCCTGTCGGTTAGAGAAGATGGAAAGAGATACATCAACGAGATAATGATCCAACGTAATTCAAGCATACCGTCGTCAGTAAGAAAATCTTTCAAGATAGAACCAGGGAACATGACCGACAATATTGAACTTTTTACATTACAGGGGGAGTCCCATAAGCCCCTTGATTGCGTAATACTAGCAAGAATGAATATTTCAGGAATCAATAATTTTGGGAACGGTGCTCTTGTCGAGATAGAATATAATTACGATGAGAACGGGGTCGTCGGAATAACGGCGTTCCAGGACGATATAGAACTTACGATTAATACAGAGCCTCTTCCAGATAATATTCAATGGATGGGTGAACGCCCCGACCAACGACCAGCAAATGTACCAGTTATGAAGAATATCGTTATCGCATTGGATCTATCGCGCAGTATGCGAGGAGCCCCTCTTAAAAAAGCGAAGGTGGCGATAACCAATTTTGTGAACGATATCTCCGATGAATTCACTAGGTTCGCACTTGTAGTGTTCGGAGATCGGACCAAGGTGATACGGGACCTGACCATGGACCGGTATGCGATAACCAGCTCCATCGAAAAGATCAAGGTAAACATGGCAGGTAGAGGGACCGACGCCACCCCTTTCAAAGAGGCAAAGGACCTGTTCAAAGATAAAGCTGGCATTAATGTGATCGTCGTGCTCACGGACGGAATATGGGGCGAACGGAACCGTGCCGTTCTTCAGGTTATGGAGTGTCGGACCGAGGGAATATCAACTATCGCCATAGGGTTCGGTGAAGCGGATGAGTCCTTTTTAAGACAGATAGCCACGGTAGAAGAGGGGGCGATGTTCACGACCCTCGAGAATCTTGGAGATACTTTTGGAACAATTGCTACGGTGGTGAACTCGGGCAGAATTACTAATTATGCCAGAGGCACACTATGATCAAGAAGAAGAACTTCTGCAGGATGTTAGGCCTCGATCCTTTTAAAGAGGATTTTTATGATACAAAATTGATATCGGATATCATCGATTCTAAAGAAAAAAAATGGAATGAAGAAGGGCGAGACAGACAGAACGACGTCGGTCGAAGGTTTAGATTCCATAAAGATCTGGATATTATACCGGAGATAAGACGGGTAATGAAAGACGATATCCTTAGGAAAAAGGAGTTCGAAGGCGCAAGGGCCTTTCTTAAATCTAGGGCTTCCATGCTGAAAAAAGATTTTGTGATACTTCATGATGGAACGCCGGTAAGGGTCCCTGGAGCCGCAGAGTCAGCGGTCAGAAAACTTAGATGGGAAGGTATCTCAGTAGAGGATCTTGTAACTCTTTCAGGCGTCCGCGGACATGATCCTGAATATTCTGCATCAAATTTTGTTATCAATGCTTATCGTACATTGAATACCGTGGATGCTTTTACTCCTGTAGAAATGCTTAATGACCTTATTCGGAACAGAACGTTAGAGATAGAACTTCCAGAACTTAAGGATAAAAGCCCTACCGATGACATTAGGAAGACTTTTGAAAAATGCGAGAGAAGAGTGAATGAGGTACGTCCAGAGGTTTTTCCCAATCAAGATACTTACATTCAGGTAATGAGGGCTGTAAAACTTACATTATCGGATAAACTACTTCATGAACTTATAGAATATGGAATGTGCCAGAGAGAACTTGTGCCTATTATGGATATCATCGAAGAAGAATATACACAACCTCAAGGTCGCTCATATATCGACAACATTATTTCTATATATTTAACAGACCCAGTCATTGATTTTGACCTTGCAATACGTATATTGGAAGACTTCTGCATTAGCAAGAAATTCATAATTAATTTTTCGGATTCCGAAAGCCTCATGATCAGATGCCCCAGTTGTAATGCATTCGTTGAACCTGAAAAGGACGCGATTCTATGTTCTATTTGCGGCAATTCAATAAAAGTCTTTTGCCCCCAATGTGATACTAAACAATCGTCGAATAACCGTTCCTGTGTCAAATGCGGATTCGATCTAATAAGCGGATATAAAAAAGCGTTAGAATCCGAGAATAGAATAAAAAGACTATTGGCCGAGGGGTCGATTGACGAAGCTTTGAATGAATTAGAAAACATCAGAGCTAGGTATTCAACTTACACATCCATCAAGGAACTCGAGCATTCCATAAATGTCGCCAAAGAAAGATTATTCTCGAATAAAAGGAGGATAGATCAGGCTTATAATCTTAGAAGGTATAACGAGACCGTTCAGATCACAGAAGAACTACTGGCACATTATAATATGTTTTTTGAGAACCATCAAGATATAAAAAATATCTATGATGATTCGATCAAACACATCAAGGAAGCCGATAAACTAATAAAAAAAGCAGAAGGCTCTAACAACGGGAGATTAGATCTTTACGTTGAAGCCGCGGAGATGTGTCCGGACCATCCAAGGGCGTATACTATACTTAGCGTATATCCTCCTGATCCTCCCCTTGATATATCTTTTAAAGTAGGGGACGGAAAAATATTAATAAAATACTCTGTGCCTCAGGACAGGGACCGAATGAAGTTCTGCATCTATCGAGACTCCTATTCCCTGCCAGAATCCGATTCCACGTCCTTACCGATAGCAGAGATCGATACAGGATATTATCTAGATGATTCTGTCGAACCAGGAGTGCCATACTATTATACCGTTAGATCGAAAAGATGGGGCATTCTCTCAAAAGATAATACTTCATGTGGCCCAGCCTCTGTATTTTCTGAAGTACAGAATATAAATATCGAACCTCTCGAGGATGGTCTACGAATATCCTATGAGAAACCGAAGAACTGCAGTGAAGTAAGGATCTGGAAAAAACGTGAAGGGGGCGACGAGGAAATTGAATTATCTGCCGAACATCAGATTATCGAAGATAGGGGATTGGTAGGAGGTTCGGTCTATCACTATCTGTTCGTTGCCGAATATAGATCTTCTGATGGACACATCGAGCGTTCTTCTGGGTCTATCTGCTCGGGCGTGACGAATGAACTGCCTGAACCTGTAAAAGACCTTGATATATCGTGGAATAAATCTGATGGTACTTTTACGGCCCAGTGGACAGGTGAAGGCGCAGTCCTATATTCATCACCTAAAAGCATCAAGATGCAAGGACTGATGATCAAACAGGAAGACATAGATTCCTGGATGACTCCTCTAACTCTTATTGAGAATTCTGACGGGGAAGTGCGTTTTTCACTGCCTGACGGAACGGTACAATACATTTATCCGATCATCCCCGTCGGAAAATATGCCATAAGGGGCCAAGAAGTGAGGGTCGCTGAACTGAAACCGTTCAGAGACGTTAATTGGAACGTGGTTGGCAACGAATATGTGGTCTCAGTATCCTGGCCAGAAGATACTGAGTCTGCAATCGTGATAGTAACAGATTCAGGGAAACCAGCCGAGAACTCCAATGACCTAAATGGAGAGAGGATCACCGTTTCCTCTCAGACCTACTTTAAAGATAAAATGATAAAGATTCCTATGGGGAATCACTCCCGTAGAACCGTCACAATGTACGCAGTATACGATATAGAGGGAAAGAAAACCGAATCTCGGGCCATGGCCTTTGACGTGATTGCAGGGATGCATAAAACGATACGCTATTCTGTCGAACGTACTAATGTCAATACTGTAAAGGTCATTATGAAAACAAACATCGATGTCGAATTCATTCCACCAATCGTTGCGGTCTGCACCTTAGAGGGTATCCCATTAAGACAGAAGGATGGCGAGGCTGTATGGAGATCAGAAGTCCCGATTCTTGTAAAAAACGGACAATGTAAATTAAACATCAAAACTGGACCATTAGATATCGACTGTATGAGGATCTTCTTCGAGAACGATGAAGATTATGCTGAATTCAAGTTTATACACCCTCTGTACGGAAGGTATTGAGATGAACAGTAAATACGTCTGTCCTTTTTGCTTTACCTCGTTCGATATGGATGATATACATTATCAGTGTATCAACCGATCTTGCACCAGGATATTCATTCGTGCAATCGATGAAGGCAAGGTGGATAACGGCACAGCGTATCGATCAACGACTGAAGACCAGGAGATCGATATTGAGAACAGCATTTTCTTAGAGAAGGACCCTAATGGAAAGGACGCGATCAAGACAAAACATCATATCGTTCGCAACTCGTCTGGAATCTGCGATATCTGTTATCGGCCAGTGCATAGAAGATTGTGCCCCGTCTGCCACAATCCCATCCCACCGGAAGCGGAAGAGGGTAAAAATAGGATATTTGTGATAATCGGTTCGAAAGGTTCAGGTATGAGCCATTATACCTCGGTTCTAATAAATCATCTCAAGAACTCGTTCGCCCAAGAATTTGATGCAGTGGTCTCTCCCGCATCGGATAGAACGATGATGATCTATCGTGAATATTATTTCAAGCATCTGTATGAAGGTGGAAGGAAACTTCCCTCCAACGACGGACACAGTCTCAAAGAACCGATGATCTATTACGTAAGATTCCCAGACAAGAAATTACCAGATGTGACTCTGGCATTTTTTGATGCTATGGACGAAGGAATTAGATTAGGATCCTTCATCTCGAACGCTTCAGGCATCATCTATCTGATCGATCCACTTCAGATACCCTACGTGAACGAAAGACTACGCACAGATAACAAACCTCCGTCATCAGAAAATATTGTCGAATCCGTCTCTACAATAAGCGGGACAATACGTTCTGCTATGGGCATATCTCCCAATAGCAAGATACATACACCGCTGGCTATAGCTTTCACAAAAAGTGATGTACTGATGAAGGTTCCTGAAAACGATGAAGAAGAAAAAGTCTTATTCGGCCCTGGGTCCTCATTACGCATACCAAGGGGACGCAGTATCTGCGACGAAGAGAACTTCATGCAGATTGATGCCGAGATATACGAATATCTGAAGCGTTCGGTACCGAAGGAATTCATTGATATTGTTAATGGGTTCGAGAGACATTGTTTCTTTTCCGTGTCTTCATTAGGATGGAATCCCGAGAGTATTATCCTAGATCGAAGCATATCTTCGTTCAGAGTAGAAGATCCGTTCATTTGGTTACTTGGTAATCAAGATCCAGAAAGAAAAATTGATAAACTATGATAATAAAAATAAATTAAATGGCTATACATGAATGAAGGGATGAAAATGAAAAATAATTTTTACATAGGTATCGATCTCGGCACTACTTACTCGTGCCTTGCATATATTGATGAGAACGGTAACCCAATAATCGAGAAGAACTTCGAACAAGAGAATACGACACCTTCGGTCATACTGTTCGATGAGAACCGCGAGATGATCGTTGGTTCACCTGCAAAGGACATGGCGGTCATGTATCCTGCAGACAGAACATTCATGTCCGTAAAAAGACAGATGGGGACTGATTATGAAGTAAACGTAGACGGGGAAGTATACACTCCCATAACACTTTCTGCAGCCATTCTTAGAAAGATGCTTGGCGATTTTAACGAAGCCCACGGCTGCGAAGTAAAGAAAGCCGTGATAACATGTCCTGCATACTTCGGTCAGAACGAGAGGGACTCCACAAAGTATGCTGGAAAAGTTGCGGGCTTAAACGAAGTGATAATTATAAATGAACCGACAGCCGCGGCGATATCGTTCGGTTATGGTTCGGACGGTTCAAAGAAAAGAATTATGGTATACGACCTAGGAGGCGGTACATTCGATGTCACCATACTGGAGATAGATGGCAATACATTCGATGCTATAGCTACCGACGGAGAAGGCCTTCTCGGAGGAAAGGACTGGGATATTGCTCTGGCCTCGTTGATAAAGGAGAAAATATCTCAAGCCTCCAATACATCCATAGAAGAGATAGAAGATGATGAGAATGCCGTTACCACGCTGAACATCGACACGGAATCAATAAAAAAGAGGCTTACAACAGCTGAATCCACAAGAGGTTCCATGAGCGTCAACGGAGAACGGATGATATACACTATCACCAAAAAAGAGTTCGAGAATGTAACTGCACCACTTATCAACCGTACTATCGAGATCATAGGGGATGTACTTGATTCAAAAGACCTAATCATGGACGATATCGACGAGGTCATCCTGGTGGGGGGCTCTTGTAGAATGCCTCAGATCAAAAATGGCATCCTGAACAAATATTCTAATGCCAAAGTAAGACTGTTCGATCCGGATCAATCTATTGCCAAGGGAGCCGCGATATATGCTAGGTCCAGATCGATGAAGGAGATGGAGTCTTCCGAGGTATCAGTAAATGTTAAGAACGTACTTAGTAAGACATTCGGCGTCCGAGTCAACTATAAGGGTAAAGATATGATTTCCAATCTGATATATCGGAATGAGACACTGCCTATAGAGAGCGTCAAAGTCTATTATCCCATGGAGAAGGGGCAACCATCAGTGTTAATAGAGATCTTTGAGGATTCGGCACAACGTTCAGAGGATACGCTTAGGACCGATCTGATCGATGGGACCTACGTAGGTGCTTTCGATATGGACCTTCCCTCTGGTATCGCGATCAACACCCCCATCACGGTCAAGTTCAAGGCCATGGAGGATGGAACTATCGTGTCTGAGGTAGAATGTATGAATGGGATTAAAGAATACGATTTAAAGAATTCACTGAACATCTCAGAAAAAGAAATACGGGAATCTCAGGGCCTCATAGAAAAAATGAGTAAATAATCACTTACATCGAAAAACAAATCCCGATGCCCAATCACTGGCTGATAGCGCATGTTGATGCATATACGTCCCCAGTGAAGATTTGTGCACCAGGCCGTCCTTTGATCCAGAGATGCCAGCTCCACGATCGAGTTCGTATCCAAAGGACTCTTTATCTTTAACGTAAACCTCTGAGTAGTGATATTCGTGTGCGCATATCTTAGAAGTGAAAAGTGGGTTTTTGTCCGTAGGAACAGCAGATACGTATGTAGGTCCATGCCGGACTCCGGTCATTTCAGCTTCAGCATCGAAAATTCCAGACATTTTATGCCTAATGCCGTGATAATCTTTCAAGCTATCACACATAGCCAGTAACCCTCCACATTCTCCTAGGACCGGCTTACCTTCTTCAGAAGCGTTCTTAAGTCCTTCCATAAAGTCAATGTTGGAAGAAAGTTCTTTAGCGTGTAACTCAGGGTAACCTCCACCGAGATAGTATATGTCCGCGTCGGGAAGAGGTTCCCCGTCCGTAGGGGCGAACTCTTGGACTTTAATTCCGGACGCTTCCAGGCATTCCAGGTTCTCTTTATAATAAAAACAAAATGAGTCATCCATCGCTACAGCTGCACGTAGTCCGGTATTCCTTTTGACATAAGGGATCTCGTTAGGAAGGTAGGTTTCAGAGGATTCAACAATATTCATTAGAACGTCTAGGTCCACTCCTTCTGCCATTTTTTCAAGTGGTGATAGATCGGGCTTCTTTTTTGAGTTAGGAGTTACAAGACCCAGATGTCTTTCCTTTGTAGGGCTTTTCGAAAGTCTACCTATCTTCCCTACGACTTCCTGTTTACAATATCTGCTCATGACATCGTCAATCTTATCCTCGTGCTGTTTTCCAGATATGTTATTGAGTATCAGTCCTTTTATGTTGACCTCGGGGTCAAAGTCTGAAAAACCGTTGACGATGGCTGCGGCACTCCTATTGAGCGACCTAACGTCGACCGTCAGAATTACTGGAAATCCCAATATCTTTGCGATCCTAGCTGTAGATCCAATGTCGGAATCTGCGGAGAATCCTTCGTATAGACCACGAACACCTTCTACGATACACAGATCTGCATCTTTTGAAGCATAACCTACAATATTTCGAATCGTATCTTCGTCCATCATATACGAATCTAGATTTCTAGATCTACGTCCAGAAGCAAGGGTATGATACATCGGATCGATGTAATCAGGGCCTGCCTTGAACGCCTGAACCTTATATTTCTTAGAAAGTCTTGATAGTAGACCAGTTGTTATCGATGTCTTACCGACTCCGCTCCCGGTACCTGCTATAACAACACCTTTCAAATTCCCCTCACCATTTCCCGAAGGGTATCTGCGGTCTCTAAAGCAATTATCGTATCGGTACCCATGACCATCGAATGGGACGCGATCTCCCCAACTGCGTTGGGAAATCCAGAATTGATATAATTCGTCAACTGTCTGGGTTGATCCGTTATTAGTATGTCTTCCCTTTTTAGATCTGGGTATCCGTGACATATACCTAATATTATAGTCAGGTCAGGACTGAATTTTTCAACCTCTGACCTCATGCCTTCCCCTACTAGAGCATATTCGTCCAAACCGCCGACGATAGCATCTATAGTAATATTATCTTCATAAAGCTGGGTCTTTATATTCTCAGCATATTTACGTATTCTCGGGAGCCCTTTCTCAGTGTCTAGATTTGCAACAAAGAACTTAGTTCCCCCTAAAGTTTTTTGAGCTTCGTTAACAGCTAAGAACATATCAGAAAAACGATAAGCAAGTTCTTTTTTAGCGTTCATGACAACAGCGACCTTACCACCTTTTGAAAGGACCTCGCATATCTTTTTACAGACGCTAAGTTTTGTAACTCCTGAGGAGGGTTTCATGTATACCTTACTGGCCAATCCCCTTTCCTTCTCCATCTCTGTGGCAGAGTTCATAAGATCTATCTGACGTTCGGTCTCATCGAAAGATATAATCCCTGCCTTACGACCCGACTCAAGTGCTTTGATCGCTCCTGCGGTATTGTTACCTATGCAACCATGAACTTCCACTGGAAAGACTATGCAATCGATTCCAGCTCTTTTTATTGAGAGCGCCATATCCTCTCCTATTATCATGCTGACACATGTTCCCACAACCGCTATAGTCTTAGGATGGAACATATCATAAGCAGTTTTAAGAGTTGCAATAAGTTCATCGGACCCTCCAAAGATCAGATCCGTCTCAGAAAGGGCTGTCGTGATTATCCTGACTCCGGCTTGTTCCAAAGATCTTGATGTCATGAACCCGCATCCGGATGGACCGTGGACAACGATAACGTCAACATTCATGTCCCTTAATGTGTACATAGCCGCGATTATGGGGTTCGGACGTGGGTGTATGATCTTCATGTGTAACCTTCTTTGATGAAGAATATTGTGGGTCCCTTAGACCTTGGTAATTCAGGTATTGTACTAGATCCGTCGGTTATTATCAATTGTATCCCGTATTCTTGGGAAATTCTTTTTATCGCATTGGCATCCATCTTACTACATACCTTCTTGTTTACAGGGTCCAGAACCGCTATGGCACCAGTAAGTGAATTCATTTTATTCAGTGTAGCATAAGTCCGTTCTACAGAATTTTCAGATATACCAGGATTACGTTCCTTTATGGTCCAATTCCCATCCTTAAAGGAGACTTCCCCTCTTCCAGGCACACCTTCAAAGGAGGACAGCCCCTCTTGTAAGAAGGATTTAGGGACCTTCATCTCCTCACAGACCTTGACCGCCATCTCCATCGCATCCAGATATTCAAGTGCCAGATAACTTCCTTTTAACTCTGTCTCGAATCCTCCGTCGTAGTCGACGTATATCTTAACGGAATCCCCAAGAACAGGTTCATTGAGAACTTTTATCTTTTTTCCGTATCCGATGACTTGACCTATGGTATATTCCTTCCATAAATCGATCTCGTCCTCAGGAACTATATTCGTGTCTGAAAGTATCGATTTTTTTCCTTCAGAAGCCTTTCTAGTTCCAGCGGCTATCGGATAGTCCTCTAGAAGGTTCGTAATACATGCGATGTCCGCCTTACCTGAGCCACCCAGGGACACCTCGCATATCATAACGTCATGATCACTTTCCGGGATGGTCAATAGCAACGGTGGTGCTATGCTTAATTTTTCTTTTACTACTAGCCTACCGTCCTTCCAATCACCTCTTCCCCTAGAAGTGTGTAAAAAGACTTTTTTACCCGCAACTGTAAGTACATGTGCCAGTAGACAACAGAAACTGGTTTTTCCTTTTACGCCAGTGACTTCGATCCTAAATCTTTTGTCGTCTATAAGCTCGTTCACAGCCTGACTGAAGAACTTTCTCTCTTTGTATATAACACCGTCAAGGAATTTATCGGGACAATGTATCGGCATGAGGACAAAGTCATATTCCCCCTTGGGGACCTCTCTTGATACAATATACCCTTTATTCCTAAGACGTCCTAATTCCTCATGGGGCGTGACCTTGTAGACATCGACACAGGTGACATCGTCATCCTTCTTCGGATACCTGTCCGCCAGGACCCCTCCGCCATGTACTGTGTCGAGTATCAATATTTTCATAGGCCGTATTTTTCCAGCTTTTTGACGAGGACATCTACGAGACGTGGATCTCTTCCAATAGGCATTGCGTAATGGATGTTGACTTCCCTTCCGAAGGCATTACTGACGCCTCCTTTACTGCCAGCAGGTATGCCGAGTGTCTCAGGGATCTCTTCCCCGACATGTGCACCTGATGCTATGAATAGAGGGAGAACAACGATATTCGATGCACCTGAATCTACGACTTCCGCCATAACGTCCTGAAGGAACGGTTCATTGAATTCATTAAGTGCATAATACACATTGGTGTGCCCTCTCTTTTTGAGTCTTTCAGCATTCATCCTTATGACATCTTTATTGTGCTGAAGACGGGATCCGTGTCCAACGATAACTATGGCTACATTTCTATCGCTGCAAAGCTCTTTGATCCTTTCTTCGAGGATGTCGGTCAGGTTCGGATCGTTACCGAGAGGTTGTTCAAAGTGAACAATTACCTCTTTACCAGCGATGGTAGTTTTCCCTCCGGACGAGTTCTCGGAGATATTGAGTTTCTTAGGTATGTCTCTAGTTATATGTAGGCCAGAGGCAATAAAGAATGGCAGTGCTATGATCTCATCCACGCCTGAGTTGACCATTTCTTCTAATACGGTGTCTACAAGTGGCATCGTGGTCTCATTGTAAGCTGTCCACACAGGGAGTCCTGTGCGTTCTTTCAATGCTTTTGCTTGTAATTCAATTGCGTCTTTATTATGATCAAGCCTTGATCCATGTCCGATAAATAATATTCCTTTCATTGTTCTACCTCGCATTATTTTTTTAATTTCATTCCGCCTTCAGAATCCTCCGAACGACGGATAATCTCGTTGGCTAACGACCTATAATTTTTGGCCATAGCCGAATTGGGAGCATTACGCACTACAGTCAGCCCCACCGCTTCAGCGTCCTGTACTTCCTGGTCCCTTGGTAAGCGATATACAACGTCTGTATTCATTTCGCCTGCCGCCTTGTCAATCAATTCATCCTCATTATCTATACCACGAGAATTCTGGATAAGGCCTGAAAATTCCGCATATCCGTCGTCGATGAAGCCTTCCACCGCCTGACGTATATTGTCCGCTGCATAGAGTGACATCATTTCCCCTGACGTTACGACGAAAACGTTCCTAGCGTAGCCGTTGCGGATGGGCATAGCGAAACCTCCGCAGACCACGTCCCCAAGTACGTCGTAAACGATGACATCGGGTTTTATTTTCCCGATCACATCAAGAGCCTCAAGTTTATCGAAGGCCGCTATTATGCCACGACCAGCGCAACCCATTCCCGGTTTAGGGCCTCCACATTCCACACAGAAAATATTGCGGCCTGTACTATGCACTGCTTCGTCCAGCGTCACTTCTCCGACCCTCATCAGGTCAAGTACGGTATCAGGGGCCTTTCCCCCCATTAAAAGCTTTGTAGAATCTGCTTTAGGGTCACATCCTATCTGTAACACTCTATACCCCATTTCTGCAAGGGCATCACTAATATTGGACGAAACGGTAGATTTACCGATGCCGCCCTTCCCATAGATGGCAATTCTTCTCAACGATTTTCGAATAGAGTCCCCCTTAATAATACTTTCAATTTAATTCGTGTTAAATGGATGATGCATCCAACTTTGTCTGCATCACCGGACCTTTTATTCTGAGTTGAATCAAATCCTTAATCTTTCATACAGCTCAGCACGTTCCACTTTGGTAAGATCACGATGTTTGCCAAGGCCCATACTCCCAAGTTCGATATTCATGACCCGTATACGCTTGACACTTATTGCAGTATAATCTAGACTACTACACATCCTTCTAATCTGACGGTTAAGGCCCTGCTTAAGGATTATACGGAACTCTCTATCGCCAGTCATTTCAACGTCACATCTTCTTGTGACCACACTACCTTCCATTATAGGGACTCCCAAGGTCATCTCCCGAATGAAATGGTCTGTTATGTCTTTGTCCACGGTCACGATGTATTCTTTATCATGGCCGTTGCTGGAATGCATTATTTTGTCAGCAAGTATACCGTTGTTGGTCATCAATAGAAGTCCTTCTGAATCCTTGTCGAGACGTCCTATAGAATATATGCGCTTAGGATAACCTATGAAATCTATCACGTTATCGGGATCATCTGGATTCGACGTACATGTGATGCCGACGGGTTTGTTCAGCACTAGAATGATGTCCTCTTCCACAGGAGTGATCTTTTTTCCATCGACACACACTACATTATCAGGTTGTACACGGTCACCTAGAACAGCGACGAGCCCATCTATGGTCACACGCCCCTCTTCTATTATACGGTCAGCAGCACGCCTCGATGATACACCGGAGTCGCCGATATATTTGTTCAGGCGGACGCCTTTATTTCTGTCTTCGGAAGAGCCCATAAGTATCCATTGGGGGGACATTATTTAAGGATGTTCTGGCAGGTAAGCCTTTTTTAACTATATCGCACATAAACTGCCTATGGGTTTGTTTAGAAAAAAGGCGGCCGGTGTTGTGATTAGATACGTAGACTTCGGCTCCCACTGGGACACAGAGAGCCCTTTCTTGTTCGCATCCCATCACCAGGACGAATATCCTAAGGGTAATTCTCAACAGGCACCTCCACGAGATATGACAGGTTGGAGGGACTTAGGTCACGATTACGAAAAGCATAACGGTTTTCGCATGTATAATGGAAAAGTGGTCCCTGGGTTCCCCATGCATACTCACTGGGGGTTTGAGACCTTCACTGTAGCGGAAGAAGGTTTTATCGACACTTTTGATACTGAAGGTAATCAATCCCGCTTTGGATTTGGTGATGCACAGTGGGTAACCGCTTCGAGTAAATATCAACACAGCGAAATGTATCCATTGACTTTTCAAGACCGACCGAATCCCAACAACATTACCCAGATAATGATTAATCTTCCAGTGGAAATGAAGGGGTCTTTAAATAGTGTCAAAATGGCTTGGTTGAATGATATAAATACTACCTTTATCAAAGACGATTCCGGAAGAAAAACAAATGTGATTATCTATGCTGGCACATATGATGGCGTCACTACACGGGTACCTAACTTAGACTCTTGGGCTGCGGACCCGGAACATGGCGTTAAGATCGTTCAATTCCGTATGGAGCCAGAAGCAGAGATTTTGTTGAAGGCTTCTTCTAAAGATGTCGCGAGAAATCTATATTTCACGTCTGGAAGTAACGCTGAAGTAGGAGGGTTCGTTGCCGATGCTGGCTATCGTTTGAAGCTAAAACCGGATATTGATATTCGAATAAAGAACGGCCAGGTGGAATCCCGATTATGGTTACTTGAGGGTGCACCGATAAAGGAGAGAATGGCCTCTTACGGACCTGTGGTACTTAAGGACGACAGATCCGTCAGGGCTGCTATGAAAGACATCCGCGAGCATGAATACAAGATCTGGCCGTGGAACGTCATCGATAAGGTCCATCCTATCGAAGCACCGAGATTCATTAGATACGCTGATGGAAGTGAAGAATACCCAGACGGTAAACCTGAGGGGTTCGAACCGAGTAAAATCAGATCTTCTCAAAGTAGTGAGTAAGGTATCTCCGTACCAAACTTCGAGATGGCTTCAATCTTAGATATCAAAAGATCAATCAGAGCTTTGTCGCAACACATCAGAAAATTATTACCGTGCATCGATTCGAGGATACATCCTTCGTCGGCTTCAAAAAAATAATCTATAGGAAGTTTGGAAATTTGGACCGCTTTTCTAGCCTTGGTCCCATAAACCCCAGTCACAGAACTACCTGTTCTGTCGATGAGGGACATGAACATCATTTCGTCAATAATTCCTTCTTCTACGGGTAATATACTCACAGTCCCAGGATTTTCCAAAGTTACGTATCTGGCAACTAATTGCGGTAAAGTTTTTGGGTGTGGCTCTGTCTGACCACCGATAATCTGGGAGATGCTTACGTTCATATTGTAGATCGCAGGTTCCACCAGTCCGGACATGTATACCTCGGAAGTATCGCCATAGAATCCTTCGGATCCTCCCGAATAGATGTTACGACCTCCTCTAAGCACATGGATCTCGTCCGCCCATGAATATGATAAGTCCATATCATGGGTGGAAATTATTATTGTGGTGCCGTTATGATGTAATTCGTCCGCTAGTTCCATGATCTCCTTCGACATCTGAGGATCAAGCCCTGCAGTTGGTTCGTCCATTATCAGAACTTTTGGATGCATCGCTAATGCTCCAGCAAGAGTCACTCTTTTTCTTTGTCCGTAAGAAATTTGCATCACACTACGATTACGAAGTGATTCGATACCTGTGAGATATAGTGCTTCATCGACCCTTTCATCGACTTCTTGAGCACTAAGACCCAGATTCCTTGGGCCGAACGCTATGTCGTCGACGACTTTTGGTGCAAATATCTGATCGTTGGGATTCTGCAGTATCACTGCCACCTCGGAACTTAGTTCCCTAAGTTTTTTACCACGACGGGGCACTTTGTCACCACGATAAAAAACGCTTCCTTTCGTAGGATTTAAAACTCCGTTCAAATTATAGAATAGTGTAGACTTTCCCGCACCGTTGGCACCCATGATCACTGTGCGTACCCCCTCATTTATTGAGATGTTCACGTCTATAAGGGCGTTACCTCGGCCACCTTCATATCTGAAGTATAAGTCCTTAGTACGGAACAATGGTTCCCTCACAGTGATACCTCCCTTGTCCTTATCACGGTACCGAACTCTTTTAGCGCATCCAACGTCTTGAGTAGGGGGTCCTTCAGACCTCTGTCGACTATGATCAAAGAATCGTGGTTCGTCATGGCTTCTCTAACACATCCCTCTATCCCGTTGAAGAAAAAATCTATTCTTAAGTTCGATTTTGACACGGCCCTACGAGCGAAGGACCCATACACCGCAGTAGAGATACCTTTCTTACCCACAACTTCCTCGAGTGCTTCTTGATCGATCTTTTCTCCGTCTGTGCAATATATGGAAATGGTCCCTATTGATCCATTCGCGGGAAACATTTTACTAATGATCTGGCTCATCGTCTTTGGATATGGAGTTACCGACTTTTTCTTTAGCATTTCTATATTGTGATTGATCCCGAATATCAACGGTTGTTTTAATCCCGAAAGATAGACGGAAGAACGGTCTTCAAAGAATTTGTCGGGACCTCCAGAGTAGATCATCCTACCGTTCCTCATCACATACATATCATCGACCCAAGGATAGATGAGATTAACATCGTGAGAGGACACTACAACTGTTATGCCATTAATATTCAAAGTATCAGTTATTTCCATAACTTCTCGTGACATCTGTGAGTCGAGCCCTGCAGTGGGCTCGTCTAGAATTAATATCTTCGGATGAAGTGCCAGTGCTCCCGCTAATGAGACTCTTTTCTTTTGACCGTATGAAAGTCTCTGTATTGGGACACCAGCAAATTCGGACATCCCGACGCTATCTAAAGACCAGATTATTCTTTCAGTCACCTCTTCATGTGAAAATCCTGCGTTCATCGGACCCATGGCCACGTCTTCTTCCACAGTTGATGAGAATATCTGATCATCTGGGTTCTGAAGAACCACGGAGACATCAGAACGCAGTTCGGTGAGGAAATCCTTGTTGTAAGAAATTACCTCACCTCCATACATGACTGTGCCAGATAATGGCTTGTACACCCCGTTGAGATGATAGATAAGAGTTGATTTTCCACAACCATTCTCTCCTAATAATGCGGTACGTCTACCGTTAGTGGTTTTAAAATCTATTGAATCTATTGCGTTATTCTTTGAATTACTGTACTTAAAACTTATATTGTTGGTTTGCAGATCTTTAAACATCAAACTACCCCCAGGATCAATGATGCCATATCCGGGGCCGGAACGTAATAACCGAAAACATAAAGGATTACGCAGGCTACGATGGATAAAACAATCCAGTAGGCCCCTACTTTATTCGGCATACGGTATATGGGGAAATTACCATTATAATTCCTGCTTTCAAGGGCAGGCTGAGATCTTTCTGCTATCTCCAAAGATGTGATGAAAACATTAACGAATATACTAGCGGTTGTTGAAAGTGAACGACGAAAACCGTTGAATCCCAGGCGACACCTTGCAGCGTTCCACATGACTTCCGCCCTCTCGAGTAACAGGAACGCGTATCGATAGATTAGAACAACTATCTCGATGATGTCTTTTGGAATCTTAACCTGCTTTAGAGCGTATGCCACATGCGGTATAGGTGTAGAGGAAGCGAATGACAGCATAAGGGTCACACCGGCTACAGCACGGAACATTATCAACCAAGCATGATTAAAACTGTCTGCAGTGATGTGAATAGCTATCCAGAGTATTTTATCTGTGTCTACCAGCATAACAGCCGGTTGAGAAGGGTCCCCAAGTATTGAGACCATTCCACATCCTATTATAAGTATCAATATCGCCTGGAATATCGCTAAAGCTATTATTGGAGGTAACTTGAGATTCGTTGAATAAGCCATAAGTCCAAGGCCTATACATAAATTGATGATCGAAACAAAAATATTGTTCGATGCCAGACCTATTATCAATAAAGAAATTGTAAAAAAAAGTTTACCGAGCGGAGCCCAGTGGATCATCCTGGAGCTATATGCGAGGACATCCATCTGAACTTGCTCTGACATTATTCAACCTCAGTCCTTTTTTAGGAGTTTTTCCTTTTTAGCCTTGTTTCCAGCATGGATCTGTCCAATGAAGAATCCTATTATTATCGCACCGATGGCTGCCTGTAATGCGAACAACATGCTTTCTGTCTCACCAGGAAGCTCATAGTCGCCCATTATACCGTCCCACCAAGGTTCATAATCAGGATCTAATTCACCTATAACGTCTCCCCCCTGGTCGTCCGTACCAATAAATTCGGACTCTGCGTTATAAGCTAAAGCTCCCAGAACGATCACGATGATCACTCCGAAACCTATTACATATTGTGCCCAATTTGGTAGATTCACGATAATGCAACCTCCTGTTCATTATTTTCAAGACCAAATATCTGTGGTCTTGAATCCATGAGGTACTTAGCAAACATAGCAAAGACTATACCTTCGATGATAGCCAGCGGTATCTGTGTTACTGCAAATACGGTCATGAACTCTATGAATGCCGTATAATATCCTGCACCTCCGCCGAAGGCGAGTGTGAGCTGTATAGACGTCATTACATAGGTCATCAGATTAGCAACAAAAGCTGCAAAGAACATCGATATTGGGACACTAAGATTGAAGCGTCTTAATAGAAGCCATACAAGAATTCCAAAGAACGGACCTACTATGCCCATCGACAATATGTTTGCCCCCATTGTAGTTAATCCACCATGTGCAAGCAGAA
>CAYJDU010000006.1:0-18729 GCA_964369035.1 uncultured Methanomassiliicoccales archaeon
GCGGATTAGATACGTCGGTGGCGATCCGCTGGATACAGGAAGAGTATGATCTTGACGTCATAGCAGTGTCTATCGACGTGGGCCAACCTCCTAGTGAAGATGATATCATCGCCCGCGCAATGAGGAACGGAGCCCTCAAGGCCGAGCTCGTTGACGCGAAAGACGAATTTATTGAGGATTACGCGTGGGCCGCGCTTAAATCCAATGCACTTTACCAGAACGTCTATCCGCTCAGCACTGCAGTAGCCAGACCATTGATGGTAAAGAAACTTGTAGAAGTGGCCGAAAGGGAGGGTGCGAAATACATAGCCCACGGTTGCACCGCAAAAGGAAATGATCAGGTACGCTTCGATGTTGGTATCGTTGCTCTCAATCCTGATCTGAAGGTCATAGCACCTATGAGGGAATTCCCTGTCACCAGGGAACAAGAGATAGAGTACGCAAAAGAACACGGTATTGAGATCATCGTGAAAAAAGAGAGCCCATACTCTCGTGACGAGAACCTTTGGGGCTCGTCCTGTGAATGTGGAGCCTTGGAAGACCCATGGGCAGAACCTCCTGCTGGCGTATGGCAGAACACCGTAGACCCAGAGAAAGCACCTAACACCCCAGAATATGTGGAGATCGACTTCGAGAACGGTGTTCCAGTATCACTTAACGGTAAAAAGATGAAAGGCGTTGAACTTGTTCAGACTTTGGAAAAGATCGCAGGAGATCACGGCGTAGGTCGTATCGATCACGTGGAGGACCGTCTGATAGGGATCAAAAGCAGGGAGACCTATGAGTGCCCGGCCGCAATAACCCTTATCAAAGCACATCAAGCCTTGGAAGGACTCGTTCTTTCAAGGGATACAATAGAATTCAAGCGTTCTATCGAACATAAGATCAGTCAGATAATCTATGACGGATTATGGCTCGATACCCTCCGCCCTGCACTTATGGCGTTCATAGACCGTACTCAGGATGTAGTCTGTGGAACCGTTAGAGTTAAACTTTACAAAGGAAGTTGCATCGTCGTAGGAAGGAAATCTAAAAACTCTCTATATGACGCAGGTCTTTCAACATATTCTGAGGGGGATACCTTCGACCATACATCAGCGATAGGGTTCATCTATTGCTGGGGATTGCCAGGGAAGACAGCTGCCGGTGTTCGCAGGAAGAACACAAAGAAGTGAGCACATGTCACAGAAATCACTTTGGTCAGGTCGTTTTGACGCGGAGATGGATGATGATACGCTTAAGTTCACCTCTTCTCTGGATGTGGATGTCGCTTTAGGATATTACGATGTAATGGGTTCTCTGGCACATGTTAAAATGCTCAGAAAATGTAACATCTTATCCAAAAATGATGCTGATCTTATAATCAACGGATTGAAAGACATCTCCGAAGAGATGGAGAACGGAGAATTCGATATCAACGAATCACTTGAGGATATACACACTTGCGTAGAGCATAGACTGACAGAAATGATCGGCCCTGTGGGCGGTAAGCTACATACAGGAAGAAGTCGCAATGATCAAGTATCTACGGATTTCAGGATGTTCCTCAGGGAAGCTATACTAGAGATTGTAGAAAAGAACGAGCGTCTAAGGGTTGGACTTATAGAAGTCGCTGAAGACCATATAAATTCTATAATGCCTGGTTTTACTCATCTCCAACATGCTCAACCAGTTACTCTGGCACATCACCTTATGGCCTACGTTTTCAAGATTGGTCGCGATTCCGAACGATTTATGGATACGTACCGCCGGTTGAACGAATGTCCTCTTGGTGCCGCCGCTTTGGCAGGTACCACTTATCCTATAGACAGGAAAATGACCGCAGAATCCCTTGGATTCAGAAAGCCGACTGAAAACTCGATGGATTCTGTCAGTGACCGTGACTTCGTAGCAGAACTTGCGTTCTGCTCCGCACTTTTAGCGAACCATCTTTCATCCTTGTCCGAGGAACTGGTACTTTGGTCGTCGCAAGAGTTCGGATTCATCGAGATGGACGATCGTTACTCTACAGGTTCATCCATAATGCCACAGAAAAAGAATCCTGATATCGCAGAACTTATTCGAGGAAGGACAGGTTACGCCATAGGTTCTTTGGTGACTATCCTGACTATGCTCAAAGGACTTCCTCTAACGTATAATAGAGATATGCAAGAAGATAAACGTCCTATGTTCGATTCGTTACAGACCGTTGCTGACTGTGTGGATATGATGTACAACATGATCACTACGATGACCGTGAACACAGACAGAATGCTGAGTGTCATGGACAGGGGATTCATCAACGCAACCGACCTTGCGGACTATCTGGTCACGAAGAATATTCCATTCAGGGAAGCCCACGGAATCGTAGGTTCCGTTGTAAAGTACTGTATCACAGAGGGCTTGAAGCTTGAGGACGTTCCTCTAGAGATGATGAAACGATTTAGCGATAAGATTGATAAGGATGTTTATGACGTGCTCTCGATAAGGATGTGCGTAGAACGCAGGAATTCCTACGGAGGTACGTCGCCGTCCTCCGTTGACGTCCAGATAATGAACGCCATGGAATCTGTGGCCGATATCATGAATCAGGTCACCGAAGAATTCCAATCCAACGAAAAGTGTTGGACGAGACTCGTAGGATGATCACTCGAAGGTTATGTTATCGTTGTCGCTAGTATCGTAGCTGATGCCTGCAGTGTCCAGTATCTCCGAGACTTTTTCTGCTAAAGACGTGAGATCTGTGGCCTTGCTGTAACTCTTGAGATAGAATTCTTTGCTTTCAAGAGGGAATATGATCCTTACTTTACCCTTACGGTTGTAACCTACAGGTTTCCTGTCGTTGATAAGGTCACGCATATTCTGCTCGATATACATCTGCATAATCTCTTCTTCATCAGGAAGCTGTTCTATATCGTCCAGTAACATATTCAAAATGTCTGGGAACACTGGAGCCAGGTCTTTATAGCTCGATTTTCCGGTTAGTACGAAATGTGTGCTAAATACTTTCACGAAACCTAATCCTGGTCGGTTTATTAATCACTTTTGACAGAAGACCAGGTATAAAATTAGAATTCGTTTAATACGTCGATAACATAATATCTATTATGAGGATTGCCATGACCATCGCTGGCTCCGATTCCATCGGAGGTGCTGGCTTACAGGCCGACGTTAAGGCCATGGGTGCATTAGATGTCCATGCCACCTGTATAGTAACAGCCGTCACGGCACAGAACACCCATAATGTTTCAAAAATCTATCCTTTATCTTTGGAGATGATAGACCTTCAATTCGATTCTATTTTAAGCGATTGTAAGATCAACGGGATAAAAACTGGATTGTTATACAGTCCAGAAATAGCCAAGGTCGTTTCTGAAAGGCTAGAGGACCATGAATCCCCTCTTATCGTTGACCCTGTTCTAATAGCAGGTGTGGGAGGATCACTGGCAGAAGCCGGACTTGCAGAAGCCATCAAAAAATATCTGATGCCCCTCTGTGACCTGATTACGCCGAATAAACATGAGGCGGAGGTCCTCTCTGGGATAAAAATCAACAACGAGTATGATGCGACCCTCGCATGCGAATTGATCGGAAAGGATGGTTCATCCGTCTATCTTAAAGGCGGACATATGAACACTAAAAATGTTATTGATTATCTGTATCTGAATTCAACTATCAAAAAATTCGAGTATCCACGCCTAAATAGGTCCGGACACGGGAGCGGGTGCACCTTATCATCCTTCATTACCGCTAACTGTGCGAACGGTTTGGACATAGCCACATCTGTGTTGAAGTCACGTGCGCTCATACAGAGGTCCATCGACACACAATACGCAATAGGGAAGGGCGACGATGTTGTGAACCCTATGGTATACTTGGAGGACGGACCTTCGGTATCCAACGTTCTGGACGAGGTTGATAAGGTGGCATCCATAATAGTGGAGGTCTTACCTATCGACTTTGTTCCTAAAAATGGGATCAATATCGCTTATGCTACACCTAAGGCCAAAGGTCCAGAAGATATCGCTGCAATCAAAGGACGCATCGTTATCCGAAGGGATAAACTAAAGAAGAAAGGCCCTGCGAAATTCGGTACCGCCGAACATCTTTCTTTTGTTATACTGAGCGCGATGAAATACGATCCAGATATGCGATGTGTCATGAGCCTTAAACACAGCAGTGATACGGAAGACCTGATGGAAGAGCTAGGATTCGTCATGGGTCAGTTCGATCGCAAAAGGAACAATACTATCGAAGACCTGGTAAACGATGTGATAAAGAATATCGGCCGAGTACCAGATGCAATCACCGACCCCTATGATAAAAAAGAAAAACTTATTAGGGTCTTCGGAAAGGACCCTATGGATGTCCTAAAAAAGATTGAGTCTGTTTTTTAATCTTTAATAGATTAAAATTAAAAAGTTTATTCTATTGACTTTATGGTTATAACAAAATAAATCATACCCTCGGATGGAGGATCGTTACTTATCATGAGGTTTATACCATCATCATCGTAGATGTAGAAACTTCGATAGCCTAGGTCAACCCAGACCATGTATTCATCCACTGCGTCTACAACACTGAGAGTACAAACCAACTCGGTACCGTTATTGTGGACCGTCAGCTTTGCGTTGGCACCATCCGTGTTCAATTCGTTGGATTTAAGTTCATAATCTCCATCATCGGGATTGTTTGTGACCTTCACCATCTCTTTGGTTGTATCGTATATCGCAGTTGCCTTCCATCCGTAGATAGTATCGAACTCTGTCGATGTGACTCCGTTGACAATCTTAAGATCGTACATCTCTTCGAATACTGTAGAATTAAAATACTGTGTGTATCCTATTGTGAACTCGTTGGAAATGGTTTTATTTTTTGAGATGTAACCTTCGCCATATGGTATCTCGACTCTTACTTCATCTCCTACTTTGTAACCTATGAGAGCGTTCTCAAACAATTTCAACGCTCCACCACTTCCAGGTACAACAGATAATTGAGAGAATGTCGTTCTACTGAAGCCACCGATCTTACTGTAATCTTCGCTTTCAGCGATATCCTTGATACTAGTGTCGAATATTAAAGCCCCGTCCTCATCATAGTATTCGAAAAGGGAGCCGACATAATCGACTTTAACTGTTGAACCAGGTACAACAGTGTCTTCTTCATCCGCGAAAATATAATTGTCATAAACGAATACAGACAGGATCGCGACAGAAGCTAGAAGAAGAACTACAACGCCTATAGCCATTATCGGCTCTATGTCTCTTTTTTTCTTCCTCTCTGTTGCCATAATGAAAGGACGAACGTACAACGTTTATTAAAACATATTGAGGACGCAGGCTCAAACGTTTTTAATATGATTCACCTTATCCACCATTAGTAGGCACCGCCCTTTCTGTGGGGACGGGGCCATCAAGGACATGGTCCAATGAAGGCACTGTATATTCACGCGGACTCAATGAAGTTCGAAGCTAAAGAGAAAACCAAAGTCGCCGAGGATATCCCCGACGAACTTCACAAGGTAGAGATGGAAGAGGTACTTGTTGCGTTCATCACTGTAGAAAGCAGCGACGAAGACGCAATTCAAGATGTGGCTACCGAAGCCGCCAAAGATATTCTCTCAACAAAAGAGAAAGTTGGTGCTGAGAGGATTATGCTATATCCTTATGCGCATCTAAGCAAAGACCTGGCAAAACCAGATGTCAGCATACAATTGCTGAACATGATGGAGAAGATGATCTCCGTCGACGGTACCCAGGTCATAAGGGCACCCTTTGGATGGTACAAATCCTTCGACATCAAATGTAAAGGACATCCGTTATCCGAACTTTCCAGAGACATTACCGGTAAATCCGCGCAGGCTGCGGTAGCAAAGGGAGAAGACGTATACTTCGTCCTAACGCCAGAAGGAGATGAAGTGTCCATCGATAAATACAAATCGACCTCGGACTGCATCAGATACATGATCGATAAAGAGGCTCTAGGAAAGGAGGCTCCTGCGACCAAAGAACCCGATTACCTCAGATTATGTAAGAAATTCGGCATTCAATGGGAATCCATGTCAGATGCTGGGCATATGAGCCTTGCACCACACGGTGCCATGATGTTCGACCTCATAGCTGATTATGCGACAGAGATCGTAAATGATTCAGGATTCGGCGTTTACAACATAAAAGGAACGAACATGTTCTCCCTTGACGAACCTGCAGTGAAAGAACATGCAGATCTTTTCGGAGACAGACTTTACTCTGTAGACACGGGGAAAAGGAAATTCATCTTAAGATATGCTGCATGTCACCAGCAGTTCGCCATGATCCGCAACTGGAACATCAGTTACAAGAACATGCCCTTCGGAGCCTTCGAAGTTGCAGACGCATACAGGATGGAACAATCTGGAGAGACGATGCTCTGCTTCAGGACCAGGAGGCTCAATATGCCTGATTTCCACGTTATGTGCAAAGATATACCTGAAGCACAGGATAACTTCATGCTACTTGATGGTAAAATCTACGATGAGATTGAGAACATCGGCAGAGATTATGACATGCTTGTCAACTTCTCATCAAGACAGGCTTTCGAAGACAACAAGGATCTTATCGTTAAGTTGTGCAACGAACACGGTAGGGATGCGTTGATACACATCTACCCTGAAGGGATCAACTACTACTGGACAGTGAACATCGAATATCACATGCTGGACCAGATGAAGAGGCCTAGGGAAATCGGGACCGTCCAGATTGATGTGGGTAACGCAGAGAGATTCGGCATCCAATATTCTGACGAGGATGGGGAAAAACAATATCCGGTGATATTGCACTGTGCCGTCATAGGTTCCATCGAAAGGTGGATGTATACGTTGTTGGACACCGCAGTCGCTCTTGAAAAGACCGGGATCCCAGGATATCTACCAGTTTGGATAACACCGGAACAGGTCAGGCTCATGGCAAAGAACGAAGACTGCGAGAAAATGACGCTGGAACTTGCTAAGAAGATACGTGAAGCAGGGATACGTGTGTCTGTGGATGAGACCAACGCCACCGTAGGTAAGAAGGTCCGTCTAGCAAAACAGGACTGGTGTTCTTATGCTGCGGTCATCGGTGAGCAGGAAATCGAATCCCTTATGTTGAAAGTCTACGTCAGATCTGAGAACAAGGACGTCGATATGACCATCGATGAACTGATAGACCGGATAATCGAAGAGACGGAAGGAATGCCTGTACGTCCGATGTACATGCCTTGTGAACTCAGCAAACGCTGTGGCCTCTGAACTTTAATGCGGGCTTCGGCCCGCTAACTATTTTTTTATAATTATTACATTGACCATACAGTTAATGTTGAACAATTGAATTAAACCCTATATGGATATGATGCACCATGTTAGATCTGTATGTTATCACTGATTCATCACTTTCCAATGGAAAGACGGACTTTGAAGTAGCGAAGCTCGCATACGAAGGCGGTGCGGAGGTCGTACAACTTAGAATGAAAAATGCTTCAGGCGGTGAGATGCTGGCACAGGCCATTAAGATACAGAATCTCGCTGATGATATGAACAAGATATTCATCGTAAACGATAGGGTGGATATCGCTATGGCTTCCAATGCAGACGGGGTGCATTTGGGCCAGGACGATATCCCTCTGAAAGATGCCAGACGCCTTATGGGCGACGATAAGATAATTGGGATATCTGTTTCAACAGAAGAAGAGGCCGTGAAAGCATACGAAGATGGGGCTGACTATATCGCCATCGGATCGATATTCAATACACGAACCAAGGAAGATGCCGGCGACGGATTGGGTTTAGATGCCATCATAAACATACGTAAAGCTGTGCCAGACATCCTATTGGTAGCCATCGGCGGGATAGACCTAGGGAACATCAAGGACGTTATCCGTGCTGGGGCAGATTCTGCCGCTGTTATATCGGCCGTGGTAGCCAATAAAGATGTCAAAAAGGCCGCACATGACCTTAGGGACTCTATATTGAAAGTTAGACCTCACGTTCCATATTAAGAATAAGCGAAAATGTTCTATGTAGAAAGCACAGTTGCGGATTATCGATGATCGTCAACGGAAAGGAAATTAAGATTTCGAAAGGGACCTCGTTACAGGAGTTCTTGATATCATCTCAATACAATCTGTCCAGGATTGCAGTGGAGCTCAACGGTAAGATATCTCCAAGAAAGACATTCGGAGAAGTAATTCTGAAAGATGCTGATTCGATGGAGATAGTCAGCTTCGTTGGGGGCGGATGATTTGAAGGTCGGCATCGCCGGTCTCGGTGGACTCGGATCTAATGTTGCAATGATGCTCGTACGTTCTGGAATCAAAGATCTGGCTCTTGTAGATTTCGACATTGTCATGGCATCGAATCTTAATCGTCAGATATATTTTAGAGAACACATCGGTAAGAAGAAAACCGAGGCGTGTTCAGATGTATTGAAAATGATAGACTCCGACTTAAAGCCAGAACTTTATGATATTCACCTGACAGAGGATAACATTGCCAAGGTTTTTGAGGGATGCGACATCGTATGTGAAGCCCTTGATTCCCCTGAAGCCAAAGCTATGCTGGTGAATACTGTATTGTTGGAGATGCCTGGGACATACATAGTTTCAGGTACTGGTATATCTGGACTAGAATCACCGAACACTATCATCACTGAACATAGGTTCAATAGATTGTATGTATGCGGAGACGGTATTTCAGAAACGGATGACATGCACGCTCCACGAGTGATTGTGTGTGCCGGACACCAAGCAAACTTAATTCTAAGATTGATATACGGGATGGAGGATGAAAAAATTGAAAAATGATCTTTTGGAAATCGGAGGACATAAATTCAAGTCCAGATTCATTCTGGGTTCGGGAAAATTCAGCCTCGATATGACTAAAACCGTTATAGAGAACGGTGGCGTTGAGATGGCTACATTGGCAGTAAGGAGAGCTAACGTAGGAGGTATGGAGAATGTCCTGGATTATATGCCAGAAGGAATTATATTATTACCTAATACATCTGGTGCCAGGAACGCTGACGAAGCAGTAAGGATAGCTGAACTGGCAAGAGAACTAGGATGTGGGGATTTTATAAAGATCGAGATAATTCGTGATTCGAAATATCTTCTACCTGATAATGCTGAGACCACCAAAGCTATCGCAAAACTAAAAGCAAAAGATTTCATAGTTATGCCTTACATGATGCCGGACCTTTCCGCCGCAAGGGATATGGAAGAGGCTGGAGCTGATGCCATAATGCCCTTAGGTGCACCTATCGGAAGTAACAAAGGTCTACTCACAAGGGATTTTATTAAGATACTAGTGGACGAGATAGATCTGCCCATAATCGTAGATGCGGGGATAGGCAGACCGTCACAAGCCTGTGAGGCCATGGAACTTGGCGCAGCTGCGATAATGGCGAACACAGCTATTGCCACTGCAAATGACCCAGCTATAATGTCTAAAGCGTTTAAGATCGCAATAGAAGCTGGACGTCTTGCGTATCTGTCCGGACTAGGAAGAGTCCTCGAACAGAAAGCAGAGGCATCTAGCCCTCTAACAGGATTCCTCGAGGATTGATTGAATGAGAGACTTCACGGACGTCGAAGATTATGAGGAAGGGATGGAATACATAGACCCAGGTCTCATGAGGAACGTCTTAGAAAGTTTTTCAGGATATGACTATGATTCATACGACGGTGATGACGTTCTTGCTGCGATCGCATCCGATAATTTAAGTGAGAGGGATTTTGGAGCCCTTCTATCTCCAGCCGCAGAACCTTATCTGGAGCAGATCGCAGAAAAAGCCAGAAAAGAAACGATGAAACATTTCGGAAACACTGTCTGTATATTCACTCCGCTGTACGCTTCCAACTATTGCAATAATCAATGCATATACTGCGGATTCAACGCAACCAACAAGATTCATCGTGCTAAACTAGTTGGTAACGAGATCGACCGTGAGATGGAAGCCATAGCGTCCACAGGTTTACAGGAGATCCTTTTACTGACAGGCGAATCACGTAAACACTCGGACCCCGATTACATAGAAGAGTTAGTAAAAAAAGCTTCGAAATACTTTACTAATATCGGATTAGAGATTTATCCTATGAACACCGCTGAATACAAAAGGATGCGTGATGCCGGTGCAGACTATGTCACGGTCTTCCAAGAAACCTATGACACCGATGTTTACCAAAAGGTACATCCTGGAGGACGGAAGAGGATATTCTCATACAGGTTCAATTCTCAGCAGAGGGCACTTATGGGGGGCATGCGCGGAGTTGGATTCTCCCCGTTGTTAGGCCTTGCAGATTTTAGGAAGGACTCGTTCGCCTGTGGAATTCATGCCAGAGAGATCCAGAGGAAATATCCTCATGCTGAGATATCATTCTCCCTTCCCAGGTTCAAGAGTTTTATAAATCACGAAGATGCTGAGAACACCGTGTCTGAATCCCAACTTCTACAGGTAGCTATGGCGTACCGTTTATTCATGCCCTACGCTGGACAAACTATTTCCACAAGAGAGCGCCCTATTTTCAGAGACAATATAGTAAAGATATGTGCTACAAAGATGTCTGCCGGAGTCAGTGTGGGAATAGGAGAACATTCCGGAACCGAAAAGGGGGATGCTCAGTTCGATATCTCGGATCCAAGGAGCTTGGATGAGATCAAAAAAGCTCTTTTATCGAACGGAAGGCAACCTATCTTCAATGACTACGTGAGGGTTTGAATGAAAGCTAAAGTCTTTGTCGTCACCGACCGAAGGATAATGATCAAACCCTTTGCTGAACAGATTGCAGACATATCCGAATCTGGAGCGGATATGATCATACTCAGAGAGAAAGATCTCGTTGAGCCAGAATATCGATATCTAGCAACCGAATGTCTGGCCATATGTACGGAATATGGTATGCCTTTATGTATCAATACACATGTGAACGTTGCCAAAGCCATGAAGATCGAGAATGTCCAATTGCCTCTTGGGACTATGCGTAAACTTACCGATCGCCAGGGATTGACTTCAATAGGTGTATCGATTCATTCGATGAAAGAGGCAAAGGAAGCTACGGAATTAGGAGCGGATTATCTTATTGCTGGACCCATATTCCAAACGGAATCTAAACCCGACGCCGTTCCAAAAGGGCCTGGATTTATTAAGGATATCTCTAAAAAATTTAATGTGCCAGTATACGCAATAGGCGGGATAGATTCATACAATATAAAACATATAGCGTCCAATGAAGGTTCTGGCGTATGCATCAGATCTACCGCTATGAGATCAGATAACATGAAGATTTTAGTAAGAGAGTTAAAAACCAATTTTAATGCAGGTTTAAAACATCTTGAGATCGCCAGTTATCTTGTCTAAAACAGAAGCTTTTTCTGGACCTATGCCTAGACATGTGACGGTACCTGGTTCAATCTGGGTCCTTCCTGCATCGATTATTAAAGAACAGGTTATCCCAAGGGCCTCTGCGATGGCTTTGAATTCATATAAGTCTCGTAAAGAATCGACTTTCAAAACGATCTTCGTCTGACCGGAATCATACCATTTATTGAATTTAAACGGATCATTTTTTTTAGACGCGAAGGCACAGTTCACAGCAGAATGTGCCACCTGTGCCGCAATCTTACCTTTTGTCATCTTGATATCGTTCCTTACAAGTATGACGAACTTAAAGTCGTCTGGATCTTTACCTGACATACACCTATGGTTACACAAAGAAAGTATTTTAATTATGCCTGAGACGTGCCATCAACAATCCTTTTAACATATGCGTTGATTGACTGCACATGGCAATGATCGATATTGAGTACCGACACTCCTCAGAACCCCCTGAATTAGATATCATTAGACGTAAAAGCAATGAGGATATGAAAAATTACCTCATGGAACTTGTGGCAGATATGTTGATGTCCGATATATCGGCAAAATATACTGATGTAGAGATCGATGGAAAAAATGCCGTGCTCATAAACGGAAAGGATGTGCATGATATTTTGGTCGGATTAGAGATAAAAACAATGGATATCGAAGATGCATGTAACATTGGGCGCCCGTCCCTTATTAAATTCGAAAGACCGACGATGGATTGGAAAAAAGAATACATCGAAGATATACCAGATGTTCTTATGAAAAATGCCATATCTAAGATCTATGCCGATTCCCTAAATGAAAGGATCATGTAAACATGGTTAATTTTGAACTTCTCAAAAGGGACGGGCTATCGCGTATATGCAGGTTAGAAACCGCCTCTGGAGCTATCGAGACACCTGCTTTATTACCTGTGGTGAACCCTAAGATCAATACAGTTCCTCCAAAGGAACTTCATGACGTTTTTGGATTCGGTGCACTTATCACCAATTCATACATCATAAAAAATAATCCCGAACTTAAAGAACGGGCCCTTACCGAAGGGTTACACAAGATGTTGGATTTTGACGGCATCATAATGACGGACTCTGGGACATTCCAGAGCTACATGTACGGGGAGGTGGACCTTACTAATCCTGAGATTATAGAATTCCAGAAAGATATAGGCACCGACATCGGGACCGTACTGGATATATTCACAGAGCCAGACTGGACGAAGGAAAAGACTAGATGGGCCACTGAAGAGACGTTGATAAGGACCCAGGAAGCATGTGATATGAAGGGCGACATGTATATCAACGGCGTTATCCAAGGATCTATCTTCAACGATCTTAGAACCTATTGTGCTGAACAGATGGCTACTATGGACATAGATATCCATCCTATCGGCGGTGTTGTACCACTGATGGAACAATATCGATATTCTGAACTTGTGGATGTTATAATGAGCTCTAAGATCGGGATCAACCCCGGACGACCAGTACATCTTTTCGGAGCAGGTCATCCCATGATACTGGCATTTGCTGCCTTGATGGGATGTGATCTTTTTGATTCTGCATCCTACGCAAAGTTCGCACGTGATGACAGGATGATGTTCGTCGACGGAACCTCACGTCTCCAGGATATGCTTACTTTGAACTGCAAATGTCCAGCCTGTAAGGACCATACTCTTGAATCTCTTAAAAAATTAAAAGGACATGACCGTGAAGCAACGATAGCTAGACATAATCTTTATGAAATAACCACCGAACTGGAAACGGTGAAAAGATACATCAGAGAAGGAAAGTTATGGGAACTTACTGAAATGAGGTGCCGCGCCCATCCTGCTATGTTGGACGGATTAAGAAGACTCAGAGAATACATCGACTTCATGGAAGTACATGATCCGATCAGTCGGGATGGCGCACTGTTCTACACCGGACCAGAGACGTATAATCGCCCTATCTTCCAAAGATACGAATCACGGATCTTCAACCGATATGTACCCCCGACAGACAAAGCTATGCTTTTCAGCGACATTCCTGGTAAACCTTACAGTCGCCCCTACGCTAAAGAATTCGACGTAGCTAGACGAAACGGGTACACACCGATCGTCATTACGCCTTTTGGCCCAGTACCTGCAGAACTTGATGAACTTTATCCACTATCGCAGTCCCTTTTCCCTCAGATAACGGATCTTGAGACGGACGATAGGTCTTTGACCCTCACAACGGATTTCCTTCAGAGATTTAATTTTAAAGAAATTGTGAAGTACGAGGATATAGAAGATACTGGCACATCGGAATATGATGCTGACATGCTTCGCGCCTTAGCAGTTTCCAGATATCAATTCGGTATACCTGCCACCAAGGCATTGTTTCGCGGGGATATTGAATTTGTTAAGAGCAGGAATACGGATAGGATACGTAACGTGATATCCGACGGTATCCATATCCTCTCGATGAGGGCCGGCGACGGACTATATACCCTTAAGGCCGAAGGCGCCATCAGGATTGCGAAAGAAGTGTCCGCCCCGTTCATGCGTGTTGCCGTCAATGACGATTCTATCCCATACGTTACGCAAGGACGTAACGCATTCTGTCAATTCGTGATAGATTGTGATCCAGGTCTTAGACCCATGGACGAGGTCATAGTCACGGATAGGAACGATAATGTGCTGGCAACAGGGAGAGCGATGATGACCCAGAAGGAAATGAGCTCATTCAGTAGAGGGGTTGCTGTCAAGGTCCGTAGCGGGACCTCTGATGAGGCCTGAGGCCTCTTCGGCAATCTTTAAACAAGCTAAGAGGTCATCGGCCGCGTTCCTGAGGGAACCGGCCGATTTAGCCTCCATTCTAAAATAAATAATTTTTCCACGGACCTCCATCTTTACGTACTCCCCATTGTCCGGATAGAGAGCTGCAGCGATAGCCTCAGCAATCTCCGTGGAATCGTACTCAGATGTGAGGTCCAGTGTGTTCATCATTCCTTCCAGCTAAGGATTTTTTCTGCCACAGCAGTCCCGACTTCTTCTGTATTGAGCTTACCGCCTAGATCAGGGGTTGTCTTATTCTCCTTTAGACACTCGGTTACCGCCTGATGAATAAGCTTACCTTCTCCAGGATATCCTTGGTCCTCAAGGAGCATCTGTGCAGCTAATATGGCCGCTATAGGATTAGCTATACCCCGTCCCGCGATGTCCGGGGCTGAACCATGGATTGGTTCGAACATACTGACACCTTCAGGATTGATATTCCCGCTACATCCCATACCAAGTCCTCCCTGGAGTTGTGCTCCAAGGTCGGTGAGTATGTCCCCGAATAGATTCGGTACCGCCACGGTACCGAACGTCTCGGGACGGACCACCAAGGCCATAGCCATAGCGTCGACGAACATGAAATCCAGTTCAAGACCGTATTCTTTTGTCTTTTTCGCAAAGATTTCCCTCTGCATGCCGTACATGCTCGTGATAACGTTTGCTTTGTCGACAAGTGTGACTTTATCGTCTCCACGGGCCAAAGCGAACCTGCATACGTAATCTGCGAAACGAGTGACGCCCCTTTTAGAAAGGAACCCTATCTCGAAGGCAAAGTCGTCGTCGTTGGACGGGTCCGCAGTCATATTGATGTCTAACTCGTAAAGCTCTCTTTTAACTGAGAGGGATACATTGTTACCGTTGTACGATGGACCAAACTTCCCGCCTGCGCCCATATAGAAATCCTCGGTGTTCTCCCTGAGAAACATCATATTGAACGGGACTTCCCTTTTCAACGGGACGAAGGGGAACCATGATGTGACCGGCCTCAAGTTTATGTACTGGTCGAACACAGCCCTCATCTTCAGTAAGACTCCTTGCTCAAGAATTCCAGGACTTACTTTCGGGTCTCCGATAGCACCGAAGTAGATCGCGTCTTTCTTTCTCAGGGCGTCGATGTCCTCATCGGTAAGAAGCTCTCCCGTCTCAAGGTATCTGTCCGCACCTATGTCAAAGATTTCACCATCATAATCGAAGGTCGAAACCTCAGTAATGGCATCCAGTACCTCTAGGCCCGCATCGATCACTTCTTTACCTATACCGTCACCAGGAATTATAGCCAGATGTTTCATAGTCTTCCTTCCTTGACCAAGTTCATAAGTCCTCCTGATCGGACCATCTCACAGATAAATGGAGGATATTGCGGGAAAGTATAGACTTTACCGTCTGTCTTTACCTCGCCTTTCTCAGTGTCTACAGATATCATGCTTCCTTCATCTACGTCTACTTTGCATTCTATGAGAAGAAGCCCGATATTCATCGAGTTCCTATAGAATATACGAGCGAAAGATTCTGCTATGATGCAAGAAAATCCAGCCTGTATCAATGAAAGGGGTGCGTGCTCCCTGGAAGAACCCGAACCGAAGTTCTTTCCAGCAACGATGATGTCCCCGTTCTTCACCTGTTGTGCGAATCCGGGTCTGACCTTCTCGAATATGAAATCGTTCAAGTTCCCCAAGTTAGCGGATACGAGACGTTCTGCAGGGATTATCTGATCAGTATCGACGTTATCTCCGAACTTCCATACCCTGCCTTTGATATTATCCATCAGAATTCCTCCAATTGTTCAGGAGTGACAATCTTCCCAGCTATCGCAGAGGCCGCCACTACGGCAGGTCCCGCAAGATAGACCTCCGAGTTCTTGTCGCCCATCCTTCCAATGAAATTCCTATTGGTGGATGAGACCGCTACCTCGCCAGCGGCAAGTATCCCCATATATCCTCCAAGACATGCCCCACATGTAGGTCCGGATACGAATGCATTAGCTTCAAGGAATATTTTCATGATGCCTTCATCGATCATCTGCATGACCACCTTCTGGGATGCTGGCACAACAAGGAACCTGACACCGTCAGCTACCTTACGGCCTTTTACGATCTCAGCAGCTATCCTCATGTCCTCTATACGTCCGTTGGTACATGATCCAAGGTACGCCTGGTCTATCTTCACATCGGCGTCCTTGACTGGACGTCCGTTCTCTGGAAGATGGGGGTAGGCTACCATAGGCACAATCTTTGATAGGTCGTATTTCAGCACCGAGTAATATTTAGCGTCGGAGTCCGCCTCAACAGCTTTCCACTCGCCTTTGGCAGTGTTCTTAATGTATTCTTTGGTAAGTTCATCACAGGGGAAGATACCGGCCTTCCCTCCAGCCTCGATGGCCATGTTAGAGACGGAAAGACGATCGGAAACAGTTATGTTTGCTATTCCAGGGCCATGGAACTCCAGAACCCTGTAGTTTGCTCCGTCCACGCCTATGTCTGCGATTATTTTTAGAATCAAGTCTTTACCACAGGCACCATTGATGAATTTTCCAACCAGTTCTATCTTTATGGTCTCTGGGACTTTGAACCAGAGACGTCCGGTGGAGAACGCCGCACAGGCCTCGGTGGATCCTATGCCTGTGGAGAATGCGTTGATACCACCATATGTGCACGTGTGTGAGTCAGCACCGACGATTAGTCTTCCAGGTGCTGCGTAGCCTTCTTCGACCATTACTTGGTGACATACACCTCCTCTACCGACCTCGAAGTAATTCTCGATGTCGTGCTTGGATGCGAAATCCCTCATCTCTTTAGCCTGTTCGGCAGAAAGGATGTCCTTGTTAGGAACATAGTGGTCGGGTATTAGGACCAACTTATCCTTGTAGAGCTTGTCTGTCTTCAGCTTCTCGTATTCTCTGAACGCGATCGGCCCTGTAACATCATTTACCATTACGTAATCTATCTCTGCGACTACGATTTGCCCGGCGTAAGCGTCGGTGCCCGATTTTTCTGAGAGTATTTTCTCAGCTATTGTCTTTCCCATTATCATTCCTCTGTCTGGCATAATCTCTGTTGATGGCGGCCATCGTCGCATCTACGGATGTTTCTACAATGTCGACCCCCACGGCTTTTCCCACGGACATCGAACCATCTCCCTGGACGTTCTTCACCATTACGGTGACCTCACATATGGAATCGCTCTTCCCTGTGATGGCGCTCAGTTTGTACTCTTCCATTGACATCTTGTCGTTGACCGCTTTTCTGATTGCATTGATGGAAGCGTCTACTGGACCAACACCTATCTCGGATACGGTGCGCCTCTCACCTGCGATGTCCACGGTGACAGTGGCGGTAGATGTTATATCTTTCCCGGTAAAGACCGCGAACTCCATCAGGTCCACCGATTTTTCCGTTATGACATTCTTCCAGATGATATGGTCTGCTATGGTTATCAGTTCGGCATCGTCTATCTGCTTCCCGCCTACTGCTATATCCTTTATGGCTGTCATCAGCCCCTCCATCTGTTCCTCAGGAAAATCTATACCAAGGATCTCAAGTCTGCCTTGTACCGAATGTACCCCCGAGTGCTTACCTATGACTATGTGACGATCGACGCCCACCAGTTCAGGGAGAAAAGGTTCGTATGTCGCTGTGTTGCTCATCACACCGTGCACATGTATCCCTGACTCATGGGCGAATGCGTTACGTCCAACTATAGGCTTGTTGTAAGCCATAGGGAACCCTGTGATACGTTCCACCAGTTTCGATGTCTGGCCGATCTTGGACAGGTTCACAGTCTCTACACCGTAATTCGCGAATAGATTAAGTGCCAGTTCTTCCAGTGATGCATTACCTGTACGTTCCCCAATACCGTTCAGACACACGTGACATATCCTTGCTCCGGCCTCTACGGCCGCTATGGTGTTAGCCAGGGCTAGACCCATATCGTTGTGACAATGTACTGCGATGGGGACCTTTACCACCTTTTTGATCTCAGATATAAGATAAGTCATGGCCTTAGGTGTGATCACACCTACGGTATCAGGAATGTTTATCGAGTCAACGTGAACATCCTGTACGGCAATCAGGACTTCTTTCATGAAATCCAGATCGCTACGGGTGGCATCCTCACATGAGAATTGTACGTTCAGACCGTGGTCCTTTGCGTACTCCACTGTCTTCACCGCCCGTTCTTTGACCTGTTCAGGGGTCATCTTCAGCTTGTACTTCATATGTAGATCCGAGGTCGCGATGAACGTATGTATCGAATCCAGTCCCGTGTCAATCACCGCATCTATGTCAGATATAACACTGCGGGCGAGACTGCAGACCTGGGCCTCCAGACGACATTCCGAAATCTTTTTCAGAGTATTCTTTTCAGATTGGGATGATGCCGCGAACCCGGCCTCGATGATATCTACGCCTAGATCATCCAGCGCTGTAGCTATACGGATCTTGTCGTCGGAGCTTAGGGCTATCCCCGGAGCTTGTTCTCCGTCCCTTAGGGTGGTGTCGAATATCTTGACACCACTGATATGCTCGGTGCCCTCGAGCGCGATCCTGTTGTATGGACTCACGGCGAGCATTTTTTCCATAT
>CAYJDU010000007.1:0-17533 GCA_964369035.1 uncultured Methanomassiliicoccales archaeon
ATAGAGGAAATCCTATGTGGGAGAGTAAAGAAATCAGAGAACTCAAAGAAGGCCGTTACATGAACATCGAAGACGAGCCGTGTAAAATAACCAAGATTAGTACATCTAAGCCTGGTAAACATGGGTCTGCGAAAGCCAACATTGAAGCCGTCAGCATTTTTAACGGAACAAGAAAATCCTATTTCGGACCCGTCAGTGCCAAAGTACAGGTTCCTATGATCGACAAAAGGAAAGCACAGATTCTGACCATTACCGGGGGAGAAGTGCAACTTATGGATTTAGAGACATACGAAACCCTAAGTATCCCTGTTGACGAAGATTACGAAGGTAATCTCGCAGAGGGTGGCGAGATAATGTACCTTGTCGCAATGGGTCGATATAAACTGATCTGAGGCGATAATGATGCCTTACGGGCTTTCATATGCCGGAGCTGATACAGAGTATGAAGAAGCCGAGGCTTTCCTCTTCGGGGTACAATATGACCGTACCGCCAGCTTTAGGGCTGGAGCCCGGGAGGCCCCCGGTGCTATAAGGAATGCTTCATACAACTTTGAAGAATTCCATTTCGAGCACGGCCTGGACCAATATGTCCCGGCCGTCCATGACTACGGGAACGTGGACGATTTTATTTTACCTGAGGACATGATCGCTGAGGTCCAATTCGCCGTGGGCCCTGCCATCAGGGATGGGAAATTCATAATAGCCCTCGGAGGGGAACATTCCATAAACATACCGATCATCAAAAGCTTCCCTAAAGACATATCATTGATCTCGATAGACGCCCATTTGGACTCTCGGGATGAATATCTTGGTACGCCGTACAGCCACGCTTGTATCACCAGACGTGCGGTTGAACATCTAGGCCTGGAAAATGTCTACGTTGTGGGTGCCCGCGCCATAGGTGCCGAAGAACTTGAACGGGATGACCCCGTATCTTTCACAAGCTCTTACGAGATATTTGAGGACGGCATCGAGAAAGCTATGGAGACCGCACTGGACAGTGTAAAGAACGAACGTGTCTATATCACGTTAGACATCGATGGTATAGATCCTGCATATGCACCGGGAACTGGGACTCCGGAACCGTTCGGATTACTTCCGATAGATGTGAAGAAAGCTATAAACATGGTAGGTGACAGGTTATGTGGCTTCGACGTTACAGAGGTCTGTCCCCCTTACGATCCTTCTGGAATCACTTCGATACTTGCATCAAGATTCGTGAATGAGGCCCTTGCCGTTTATGGCAAAAGCCTTAAGTGATTATTCCGCAAGACCTTCCTGATCAGAACTAGGTCCTGGGCAGGACATCTCCATCACGGATTCGGGATCTAAGAATTTCACAACTATATTTTGGAATTCATCGGCCCTTGAGATAGATACCTCTTCGTCCTTGGATTCCGAATATATCCTGAATATATGTTCGGTCCCTGATGGTCTCGCAAGTACCCATCCATCATCGTATATGATCTTCAGGCCGTCGGTGTTGTCCATGATGACGTCCTTGATCGTCTTCTTAAGATGATTGATCACTGCCTGTTTCATATTGTCCGGGCATTCGACCTTTCTTTTTTGAATGTGATATACAGGAAGCTTTGATACTTGAATCGAGAGTGGTCCGCTGGTAGCGATGGCTTCTAGCATCTTGGCCACTGTCATCGCCCCGTCCCTGCAATATTGCATCTCAGGGAATATCAGCCCACCGTTCTCCTCGCCGCCGAAGATTGCCCCGTATTCTTTCATCTTCCTTGCGACCACAGGCGATCCTACTGCGGTGTATTTCAATATCCCGCCTGCATCGTTGACCACCTCTTCCACCATTGCTGATGAGCTCACAGGAGTGACTACCTTACCTTTCCTCTTAGAGAGTTCTAATTTGGCTAAAAGTGCAAGGCTCTTATCCCCGCTGACGAAATCCCCTCCGTCAGCTATGAATACACAACGGTCCGCATCCCCGTCGTGTGCGATCCCTAAGGACGCCCCGGTCTTCATGGTAAGCGTGATGAGATCCGAAAGGTTCTCTTCTGTAGGTTCACTTGGACGTCCTGGGAATTCTCCCTGTGCGTTACAGTTGATGGTCACCGTCTTGATTTTAAGTTTCTTTAGAAGCATCGGCGCAGTCTCGAATGCGGCACCGTTAGCACAGTCCAAACAGACCGTCAGTCCTGCGTTCTTAATTAAATTAACGTCTACGTATGAAAGGACCGCGTTGATGTAATCCTCGCCTGCCTTGTTGACCTGGTCCATGGTCCCCACCTCGTCCCATTTGGACGTGGGTATGACCGTAGCATAAATTTCCTCGATCGATCTTTCCTCTTCCCTACTGGCCTCTGTCCCATCGGCGGAGACACACTTGATACCGTTGAACTGTGGGGGGTTGTGGGACGCGGTGATCATAACGCCACCTTTTATGTTATCGTGGGTCTTGACATAGTATTGCAAAGCCGGTGTAGGGACCATCCCTAGCACCACTACACGTACCCCTACGGACATAAGTCCTGCAGATAACGCCGTGCGAATCATGTCCCCTGAAGAACGGGTGTCCATTGCCAAAGCGACGGTCCCTTTCATCACATGACCTATCGCTTTCCCCATTTGAAGAGCCATCTCAGAGGTAAGTTCCTCGTTGACGACTCCTCGTATCCCATTTGTCCCGAATAATCTAGAGGCCATTTTCAAACCTTGGGAATCAGACTATAGAAATGCTTACTACGTTGCTCCCGCGGAGAATAACGCTGTTCATACGTCTCTCTTCCCCTGTTGGGTCTTTTACGGAAACGTCTTCCAGTACCATGTTCATATACTCATCGAAAGAGGTTAATTTTCCCTCGATGAACTTACCGTCCTTAAGATTGAGAACAACTTTTTTATCGACAGATTTTTCTAGCAACGCTAATGGTAGTACCATGTTATCCTAGCGACTTAGAGCTTTGTTCGATTTAAACCTATTCGCTGAGCACGTGTATAAAAGTCCAGGAATGTTATTTATCGTCTTCCGATGCGTCAGGAGTGTTCCGTGCCTGTCCATCCAACCATTTCATTATCGCATCTTTTCCCGGGCCTGTGATACCGAAATACTCTTTGAATTTCTTAGTTGTGGTAAGCTCTAGGGTCTGACCTTTCTTCTTACCGTTGACGAAATTACGCTCCATCAGATCCCTGACGTCATCGTATGTCCTTGCACCTAAGGTCTTGAACAGTTCCGACTGTAGGACGGGCTGATTATACGCGATGGTGCTTAGCGTTCTCATGGTGCCCCCGCTCATCTCTGCCTTGGAGAACTCGCCGGTGAAATCGGCGTACTCAGAACGTAACGTCATCCTGTACTCGGAACCGAACTTGGCTATGGTCATAGCAGAATCCCGGTCGTTGTATTCCCTTCGAAGGTCTAGTATAGCGTACCTGACGTCTTCTTCAGACCGTCCGATCTTTGCGGCGATATCGGCGATCTTGAGATTATCCGCGCTGGAGAACAATGCCGCTTCCACAGCGCTTTTTAAGTTCACTCAGATCGCCTCTACCAGCGTTTTTCCACCGTCGGTTCCGACGGCACCGTCGATCAACATCTCAACGAAGATTTCACTGAATGGCATCACGTCCTGCCTGATGCTTAACTTCCCGTCCCTGACCAGGTGTAGTACAGATAGGAAAACTGTCAGATTGTGCATGATATTTCTGTTGTAAAGGTCATTTATGAATATCTCACCAGTGCCCAGTTTCTCTATGCTTCTCCAAACTGACTGAACGTCCTTCTCGTCATCCTCGTCATGGGCCTTGTTCTCAAATTTCTGAGGGGGCTTGTTCTTTAATGCAATCCGGACCCTGTCCCTTTCCTTCTGAACGGCTATCTCATTCCTTGCTTCTTCAAAAGCGTCTATGAGTTCGTACATGGTCACACGGCGGGTGGGCTCTCTGGCGAAGGCTTCTTTGAACGCTACCTGAGGGACGAACATACCATTCTCTTCTTCGAAGAAGAAATCGTCTGGTACCTCGAACTCTGGTTCTGGAGGCTCTGATCTGTCGCGTGTGGCGTCAGATTGGAGTCTGAGTACTTTCCATGCCATCAACAGAAGTTTTCCCGCGACTATCATATCGAATTTGTTCTCAGACACTTTGTTAGTGTATATTTTCACGAACTGCGAGAGGTCTATCTCCCATGGATCTATGCCGTTCTCAATCACCAGGCTGAAAATGGACCTGATGGACTCGTCGATAGGGTCCTCCAATTGCTCGCCGCCTTCGGCGTTGGAGAGAATGTTCATGTACCCGCTTATCCTCTCTGAGCTCTCGGCACTATCCGTCAAAGCCTTGTGGAACAGCAGATGCTGCTCCATTTCCTCGTATCTTATGTTCCCATCCATAATTATTCCTCTGCCTTTTCCTGTGCCTTTATTGCCTCTTCCTCAAATTTCGATACTTCTGCAAAATCAGGCTGCATGATTACCCTGCTTACACCTGACGGAGGTCTTGTGACCCCTATAAGATGATCCGCTAAAGCCAAGGTAACCTTCCTAAGTGAGACTTGAATGAATTGTGCCTTTGACGAACTTTCACGTATACGCTTGGCCACCATCTCTGCGTTCACGGCGTCCAGGAACATGTCCACCTCGTCCAGCACATAGAACGGGGAAGGTTGGTATTCCTGAATGGCGAATATGAAAGCCAGTGCCGTAAGGGACTTCTCCCCTCCCGACAGTGATTCTAATTTCAACAGCTTCCCGTTCTTTGGTTTAGCATTAATCGATAGACCGCCGAGGAACGGGTCCTCTTCGTTCTCTAAATCGATGAAACCTTCCCCGCCTCCGGAAAGTTGTGCATATATCTCTTTAAAATTGATACCGATGGCTGTGTACGCCTCCATGAACAATCCTTTCTTTTGACCGTTCAAGGATTCTGTGAGTTCTGTGAGTTCCTTTATTTGTTTCTCGAGACGGTTCACATCATCTATCAGACCGTCATACCTTTCTTTCTTGTCTTCGTAATCTTGTATGGCGCGAAGATTCACATTGCCGATTCTGGAAATTATGTTCTCAGAAGACCGTATGGCACGCTTTATTTCCTCTTCGGAGGGTATAGGAACCTCGACCTCGAATCCTATCGACGATATCTCTTCTTTAAGCTTAACGATGTTCTCGTTGATGGATATCAACGAAGCTTCCATGGACGAAGCCATGCCGCCCTTGGATTCTATCTTCTCCTGGATACGAGTGTTCTCGTTATCCAGGGCGTACTTCTTCTCTCTTAGGATATCCCTCTCGTCCCTTAGACCTTTGATACCATCTTCCATTTCCGATTCGATGGTCCGGAGTGCTTGGATCTCGATTTGTGCGGTCCTAAGTAGTTCCTTATGATCGGCTATGCGACCATCGTTCTCTTTGATCTTCTTATCTGTAATTTCTATCTGTGACTTCAACGACAAGGTCTGCTTCTCGAGACCTTTGATCTCCATCTCATAGGATTGTATCTGACCTCTTAGGTCCGACAAGGACTGGTTAAGACCGTATATCCGGTCCCTGATATGCTGGATCCTCGACTGGAGGTCTGCAGGTGCGATCTCTTTGATGCGGTCCCTGACCTTTGTCCTGGATTGCCTGAGTTCCTCAAGTTCTGCGGATATTGTGTAAAGGCTCTTGGCAGCCACGTTCATCTCGTTGTCCCATCTTGCACACTGTGCCTTCTTCTCGTTATATTCTGTTAGCTTCGAGTTCTTGCTCTTTGTAAGCTCGGATATCTGTGCGTTCAACTCACCGATCTTCGACTGAGAGTTCATTCCTTGGGCCCCAGCCTTCCTCATCTGGTCGTCCAGGTCCCTGATCGTGGTACGTATGGTCCTAAGCTGCTCCTTCAATGCCGCAAGAGCATCGTTGGCATCTCTCAACTTACTTCCGATAACTTCCAGTTCGGATTCAGAGGCGGAACCGAATTTCATTACCGAATCCTGTCTGATCGTTCCTCCAACCATAGCACCGGAAGCTTCGATGAGTTCCCCGTCCATGGTGACCATCCTTACCCCGCCCATCAAGGAGCGGGCTGTGTTCAGGTCCTTCATGATCAACGTGTCGCCCATCACATACCAGAAAACATCCTGATATTTGGTATCAAAATTCAAAAGATCTATTGCATATCCTTCTGAGGACCTGGCGGCCATTATCGCTTTAGCCCTGGGCTTACCGCCCATCATCTTCGTCAGCGGAAGGAATGTGACACGTCCGAGCCTGTTGCTCTTAAGGAAATTTATGGCCTCGGATGCGACTTTGTCGTCCTCGACAACGATGGCCGTCATCTTTCCTCCGGCAGCCACAGATACGGCGATCTCGTACTTCGGATCCACAGAAGCCAGTTCCTGGACCGTTCCATGTATCCCGTCCATCTTACGCTTATCCCTAAGTGCTAGGATCGCGGATACTGCGGCGCTTCCCTGGTTCATCCTCTCGGATACTTTCTTCTCAGCGGATAGACGACCATATTCGCTATCAAGTCTACGTATCGCATCGTTAAGTTCCGTCTCTTGGTGCTCCAGTTCACGCTCGACCTTCTTAGCCTCTAGTATCCGATCTGAATAATTATCTACTGATGGGCCTGATTCCTGCTTTATCGCCTTGAGATTCCATTCTGCATCCTTTATTTCAAAAGAAGCGGACTTTATGTCTTCATCCAGTATTGCAAGAGTACGAGCTCCGTCCTCGGCGAGGGTCTCCGCCTTTGCCGCCATGACGTTGGCATCGTTCTCTTCAACGACCTTTAGTTCAATCAGATCATCCAATTCAATGAGTTTTGATTGGAGGATAGCGTGTTCTCCGCCGTGTTCCGCCATCTTCTTGCTTATTGATTCGTTCTCTGCCTTGGTCTGCTCCAATTCGCCCTCGGCAGATTCGATGCCTATCTTAACATTAGAATGTAAATTTTCCAAATCCTTTATGGCGATATCGTTCTCAGATATCGATTCCTCCACAGAGATACGATAGGTATTCTGCCCCTCGTTGTCTTCTTCTGCGGTCTCGATACGGTCCTTGAAGGTCGCTATACGGATTTTGGTGCCTTCAATCTTACTTTTTAATTCGTTGTATTCAGGTCCGATCTTTGAAGATATCTCTATCTCCTTGTCCTCAAGAGCGATTTCGTTCTCATGGTGTTCTAACCTGTTATGTTTCTTCCTTTCCTTGAGGTTGTCTATGTCCTCGTTGATCTGCCTTATCTGACTCTCATAACCTTCGCGGTTAGATTCCTCGATTTGGAGTTGTCTGTGTATCAACTGGGCTTTGGACATCTCCAGGTTCTTCTGTGCGTCAAGATATTTCCTGGCATCCTCTCTATCTTTTTCCAGTTGTTTCAGCTGTATTTCAAGCTCTTCGACGACTATGTTGATACGGTCTAGATTCGTTTCAGCCTCGTTCTTCTCTTCTAAGGCCTTGTTGATGTCCACATCGTAACTGGCTATCCCTGATATGCTGTCTAAGATACGCCTTCGCTCCACGTTTCCCGTGGATACTATCTTGGTAACGTCACCCTGTTGGACAAGATTGTAACCGTCCGCACTTATCCTGGCCTTTGTAAGTAGATTATCAAAGTCTGACATGGTGGACTTACGGTCGTTTATGTAAAAATATGAGTAATAATCGGTCCTGGCATCGTTGTATCTGACCATCCTTGTTAGACGAACCATGTCGTCGTCCCAGGGCATCATCCGACTCTTGTTATCGAAAACTAAAGAAACGGTCATGTAGGACGATTTGTTCTTTGTCTTGCCACCGTCGAAGATGAGGTCTGTAAGCCTTCCCGCTCTGACGGCTTTGGAACTTCGGGGACCTAGAACAAAAAGTATAGCATCGGTTATGTTGGATTTTCCAGACCCGTTGGGACCTGTTATGGCGGTGTATCCCTCCATAAGCGGTACTATTATCTTACCGCCGAACGATTTAAAATTTTCCATCTCAACTTGTTTTAAGTACACGCTCCACCCCATCCTGAAACGTAGCGCGCTGTACGCGCTCGCTGTGCATCCCCTATGTTCGCGTACGAACATGATTAAATGTCTTAGATGATATTTAAACACGTTTATTGCTGGCACTTGAAAACTGCATTAAATCTGGGGGACCTCTATGTCCGCAACCGAAGGTACGACAAAGGTTGGCTGTACCGTCGAGTCTTTTAAATCTGCTTTTGAGGTCTCTCCAGATAGCACCAGTATGGACCGTATCCCTGCGTCCTGTGCCATCTTGATGTCCGTGTAAAGTCTATCCCCGACCATCATGGTCCTTTCTGGATCTACGTTCATAACGTCGGCCGCCATCTCCAACATAAGACTGTTGGGCTTACCGATCACGGTAGTCTTAGTACCCGTAAGCGACTCGAATAATCTGATGAATGGCCCTATGTCGATGTCGTATGCATCCTCGGTGGGACAAAGGTCGTCAGGATGTGTTGCTATCAGTTCTGCACCTTTAACGATGAGATGATAAGCAAGATTCAGCCTGTGGTAAGTTATAGTACGGTCAAAAGTCAATAGGACCGTATCGGGATCTTCGTCAGTTATGTTTATCCCATAAGACATGAGCTCTTCCCTTACGTCAGGTGATGCTAAGAGGAAAACCCGTGCTTCGGGATGCTGGATACTGAGATACTTTGCAGTGGCCGTCACTGATGTGATTATTTCATCCTCGGTCACCGAGAAGCCCATATCCTTAAGCCTGTCCGAATAGAAATTTCGTGTGTGGGACGAGTTATTTGTTATGAAAGCGTAAGGTATCTTAGCATTATTCAGACGTCCAATGAATTCTACCGCCCCTTCTATGACCTCGTTACCACGGTATACCGTACCGTCCATGTCCAGCATCACGCCAGATACGTCAATCCCTAACTCCAAGTTCATCCCTCACCGTGCGTATAGTTTCCCTGAGTCCTACCCTAGCTTCCTTATTGTATATGCAGGCCGCAGGATGATATGTTGGGATAAATGGAATCTCTTTTCCGTCTATAGATATCGTTGATCTCTTGTTCACGATGTCGCCCATCTTACCTTCGTAACCGAACAGACTTCGACAAGCGGATTTTCCAAGACCGATCACCAGACGACATCCTGCCAATTCAGCGTTCAAGAACGGTCTGCATGCGGCCATCTCATCCTTGGTAGGGTCCCGATTCTTAGGAGGACGACATTTTACAGTATTGGTTATCATCACCTTTGACCGTTGGAGGCCTTCCTCTTCCATCATCTTATCAAGTATCTTTCCAGCTCTTCCTATGAATGGAATTCCTTGTTCATCCTCGGATTCACCGGGAGCTTCACCTACGAAGGCTATACCGGAATCCAGATCTCCGCTCGGACGGACAATCTTTCTCCGTCCAACACAGAGCGGACAAAGATCACAGTCCTCGGAGGGTCTCATTCACGGCCCTCTAACAGTTGGGACGCTGTGACCAGCGGATGAAGTTCTACACCGATGGAAAAAAGATTTTTTGAACCGCTTCCTTGACGGTCGATGACAGAGAATACGTCGGTTACTTTTCCTTTGGCCTCACGTATGGTATTTATAGCGTTCATACTGGAGCCTGCAGTGGTTATAACATCCTCTATGACAAGCACCCGATCACCGTCGTTCAATTCTCCTTCTATAAGTTTCCCTGTACCGTGATCTTTCTTCTCCTTGCGGATCATGACGTATGGGATACCAGTTTCTAGCGAAAGCGCAGCGGCCAAAGGTACCGAACCCAGGACTACACCTGCTATCCTATCTGGTGTATGATCGAGTTCCAACACCTTTTCAGCCATGAGTACTGCTATGGTCTTCAGGACTTTTGGGTTCGTACTAGCCTTTTTGATGTCTATGTAATAGGAACTCCTATCTCCTGATGCTAACGTGAATTCTCCGAATTGCAACGCACCACATTCTATTAAGGCTTCAGACATTTTCCCCATGTTCTCACCACGGTTCCTTCTTGAGCCCGGCCTTATATCCGATTATATTCACTATACGGTGGATCCCGAACATAATTACCAGTAAGAAGATAAGTGCCAGTATGTTCCATCCCTCGATATACGTACCATATATCCATTGGGGGTAGAACAGGGCCGTCACCAAAAAGGCACCGGCCACAAAATCATACTGATCGAGAATCGGTGCTTTTTGTCCTCTCTCCAATCCAAGTCTCCTTTTTATAAATGCACCGCAAAGATCCCCTAGTACCGCTCCAAAAGCCAGTGTGACGACTATGCCTATGGCCTGCCACAGGGACCCGTATCCCCAATGCTCACTGGGGTCGAGAATATGGAATATCCCTATCAGTATGAGACCCAACAGGATACCTGAGAACGCGCCGCCAAATAGGCCTCTCCAAGATTTTCCATCCCCGAATATCCTTTTACCTCTCCAAGATCTTCCGAAGTCAATCTTGGTCCCGCCTCCGAAAACTACAGCGGCTGAATTGGGCAACATAGCCGGAAGGAATAATAACAGACCTATTAGAATTATCTTTATCGCACTCCAGACATCCATGATATTACCAGGTCTGGATTGAATATCCATTGTTTAACCTTTGCTTATGACCATAGCAAGTTAAATAATCTATACGGTGAATTTGAGCCTATGCTCATCTTGGATACCTCGGCGTTCTTTACGATGGATTGGATCCCCGAAGAGGACTTCCTTTGTCCCCCTGGAGTGGTAGATGAGCTGAAGAGATACAACGACCCAAGACTGGATCTCTGGGACGATAGGTTGAGGACATCGGACTGTACGAAAACTTCGTTGGACAAGGTCAAGGAAGAAGCACGTAAGACTGGTGACCTGGGACGCCTATCACCTGTAGACCTATCGGTACTGGCACTTGCACTTGACATGGAAGGAACCATACTTACTGATGATTATTCTATACAGAACGTTGCAGAATCCATGGGTATACCTTACCGTGCAGTAGGTACAGCAGGGATAAAGAAGAAGTTCAAGTGGAACTATTGTTGTATAGGATGCGGCAAATGGTTTAAAGAGAAGTCCGAAGAATGCCCCATCTGTGGGTCTGGGATGCGTGCCCACCGTAAAAAATGATTAAGGGAATATACGCTTGCATCTTACTAGATTGGCCATGCGTCTTTTACCTAGTAGGCTCATGCACAGGTCCGTCCTGGCATCTGTCTTGAATGCAAATTTATCGGCAAGGCTTTTGTTAAAAGCGGCTATCTTAAGAGGACCGCCGATGACACGTCTAAATTCGTCGTCGTAATCTTGAAGTGACCTTCCATTCAGAATATGGTCCGCAACCACGTTACCGCATATACGAGCTGAGATCATCGCCTGAGGTATACCGCCGCCGTTGACGGATGCCACCTGCCCTGCTGCGTCCCCTACCAACACACCATTTGCTGAGACTGTCTTTTTTATGGGTCCTTCACTGGGAACATATTTGCCTTGGACCTTCTGGATTATTTCGAATCCCTTTTCCTTCGCGAAGCTTTCAAAATACTCCGTAGGCTTCCCTTTTGAGAATTTAGGGGCAAATCCCACTCCTACATTAGCGCATCCTGATTTAGGAATGACCCAACTGTATGCACCAGGGGCGACCCCGCCGAAGAACATTTCGATGACAGGTTCAAAATCGCCTTTTGCTATAGAGGTGACCGCAGGGTAGAGGTTTTTATTACTTGGAAGATTTAGTTCCTGTGATACCTTTGATGTGGGTCCGTCGGCTCCGACGATGACTTTGTACTCTATGTTCCCCTGTTCTGTGACTGCGATACCATTCTGGATCTTTTGGAATCCACAACCGGTAACCAGTTCTGCTCCGGCCTTTACAGCTTGGGACGCAAGATATTGATCGAATTTGTCACGATTGATGGTGAATGCTGTGAAAGGGAACTCTGTGACCTTTCCTTTAGGCGATGTGAATCTCATCCCCTCGATCTCCCTGGTGATCAGGTACGAAGGGATATCCATAGTATTCTCGATGTCCTCTACTTTAGGAAACGAACCAAGGGTCTCCTCGATGCTAGGTAGAAGTTCACCGCATCTAACCGGTACTCCGACCTCGTTACGTCTCTCTATAATCTTAACAGAAACGCCTTTTTCTGCCGCATAACGTGCGGTCATGCTACCGGCGGGGCCGGCGCCTACCACCAGGACATCAACTTTCTCTACCATTTTGTCACCTGTCACGGTTAACGACATAATCACCTAGTGATAAGATCGCCCTTTTGTAGATGGATTCTTCGACAATATCTAAATTCCCTTGAGCTTCGGCTATGATATCTTTAGCTTTCTGCCTACATCTTTCTATGGAGTCCGTCTGTTTTATGAGCCCAATCACTTTTTTCACCGTTGCGATATCGGGATCATCAGCCTCGAAGGCCTCAATTATCTCTGGACCGTATTCTGGGTCCTGCATAGCATAGATTATCGGAAGTGTTGGTTTACCTTCTATGAGGTCTATACCAACGAGTTTGCCTGTATTCTCAGAATCCCCAATCACGTCCAACGTGTCGTCTATTATCTGGAATGCCTTTCCTAATGCGAAAGCATAGTCCCCTAAAGCGTCAAGAACCTCAATATCCGCGTCAGCAAGGAATGCACCGGATTTAGCCGATGCAGACATTATCATAGCGGTCTTACCGCTTATTATTTCAATATAATCTTCTTCGGTGACGTTAGATTTACGTTCGAACTCCTTCTGAGTAAACTCCCCGGCACCCATGGCCGACGAGGCTTCCACGATATAAGCGATCATCTCCGGAGAAGTTCCACCAATGAGATTGAATCCCATGGCGAACATGAAATCCCCTGCTACGATGGATTTACTGATGGTGTACTCCCGATAGAGGGACTTACGCCCTCTCCTTAGTTCACCTTGGTCGTTTATGTCATCATGAACCAACGTGGCATTATGGATTATCTCGTAAGCAGAGCCTATATCTATAGCTCGTTTAGGATTTTTACCGCCGCACGCGTAATATGATAATATACAGACTGCCGGCCTTATCCTCTTACCGCCTGCAGTTATGACATATTTGCACATTTCGGTAAGTTCAGATTTATCGGATTTGAGGACTTTCGCCATCAATTCCTCTACCTCCTCTAGCTCCTCCGATATACAATCGTGCCAAAGGTCCGACATATCTTTGAGTGAAGTATGTAATCTACTTAATGCTTTTCAAAAGAAAAATTAAGAGCCAGAATATAATATAAGAGTTAAAAATAAAACCCGCCTCCTTCGAGGCGGGTTATGAAATTGTTTAGTTCCCTATTCAAGGCATTATAAATGCTGCTGCCTGCGAACAGTAGTAAAGGAACGGCTCGGGGTATACTCCTAGAAGGATGATACCTATAGCGCACAGAACCGCCGCTACAGTGAATGTAGTGGGGATCTTGATCCTCTCTTCCTTTTCGCCTTTCTCTATGTACATCGCCTTGATGACCTTGGCATAATAATACAGCGAGATAGCAGAGTTCAGTATCGCCACGAAAGCTAACCATAACCACTGGAAAGATATCTCTCCTCCAGGTACTGGCACGATCGCTGCCGAGAACAAGAAGAACTTTGCAGTGAATCCACCTAGAGGCGGTATCCCAGCAAGTGAGAACAGGAACAGTAGCATCAGTGCCGAAAGCAATGGTGCCCTTTTCGCAAGTCCTCTGTAGTCCTTCAATGTCTCCCCTACACCGACCTGGATCAATGCTGCCACGACCACGAAGGCACCTGCCTTCATGAACACGTGGGCGAACATGTAGTAGATCGTACCTGTCAGTGCCCACTGGCTCATGACGGCTAAAGCTATCAGCATATAACCGGCCTGTGCAATGGACGAGTAGGCAAGCATTCTTTTCACGTTGGTCTGCACTATCGCCACGATGTTACCGATAGTCATTGTCACCGCGGCTATTATCGCGAAGAGATACTGGAAACCTTCAACCAATCCAGACTGTAATGCCTGGACGGTCACGAACATCACGAAGAATATCTTGATGAATACCACGAGGCCCATCTTCTTCGATCCAGTCGAAAGGAATATTGTCACCGGTGTAGCGGCTCCTTCGTACACATCGGGCGCCCACGAATGGAACGGAACCGCTGCGATCTTGAAACCGTAACCTGCTATCATCGTAACGATTGCTATGACGAGTGCCGCAGTGTAACCTTCTGCACCGATATATCCAGCGATCTCAGCTATGTTCGTTGATCCCGAAAGACCGAACAGCATCGATATACCATATACGGTAAGACCCGAGGATAAACCTCCGATTATAACGTATTTGACAGCCGCCTCTGCAGCCCTGGAATCGTGTCTCTTCAGTGCGACCATCGCATAGGATGGGATACTTACCATCTCCACCCCTACGAAGATCAACAGAAGATCGGATGCGGTCGAAACGAATGACATTCCCACAGTTGCGATCAAGATTAGTGCGTAGAACGCACCCACGTGTTTCGCGGTGGTCTCTCTGCTAGCGGAGGCGACCAATATGGATATGAACGCCACCACTTCGAACAGAAGGATCATCAGACCTGAGAATCCATTGTACTCGAACATTCCGTAATACGTTCCTTCGTATCCTGCCAGAAGTAACAAGATGTTCACCAGTGCGGCTATGATCACTGCGATCAATGCCGCTGCGGCGGTGACCTTGCTTCTCTTGATGAACATCTGGATCGCTGGCATTAGCAGCGCTCCCAATATCAAGATCAATATGGGTAATACCGACGTTACGTCCTTGAATATCTCGGTTATACAACTAATGTCTACATCTATCACAATAACGCCCCCTGGAACACTGTCATGAAATTCTCCGCGAAGGGCTGGATCACATCAAGTGCTAAACCTGGACAAATACCGAACAGTGCGATGAGCACGCATAGAGCAGCAAGCGAAAAGCCCTCTGCCTTACTAACATCATGCACTTTTGTAAGCTCGATCTTCTTTGTCTCTCTGCCGAACAATACCTTCTGCATCGCCCAGATATAAAATCCTGCGTTAAGCATAATGGATAGTAGACAGAATACGATCAGCCATGCGTGTCCCATTTCGAACGCTCCTATGTAGAACGAGAATATGAGACCGAACTCACCCCAGAATCCTACGAGTCCGGGTAGACCTAAAGAGGCCATGAATCCGATCATCATGAACGTAGCGAAGTATGGCATCTTTCCTGCCAGTCCGCCAAGCAACGGCATCTCCCTCGTTCCTAGAGAATGGCCTGCAAAACCGCACACCATGAACAGGACCGCGGTTATCAGACCGTGGGCGAACATCTGGAATACTGCAAACTGGATACCGATCATAGCAATTGCATTGTCCGGGGTTGCTGCATACTTAACGTAAAGTAATGAAGCGGCAACACCTAACAGTACCATTCCCATATGATTGATAGACGAGTATGCTACCATCTTCTTGAGATCCGTCTGAGCGATACATGCGTAAGCGCCGTAGACTATGGATATCAGTGCCACAACCATGATTATCTCAGCCCATTGGTATGCACCGTTGGGTAGAGCGGAAAGTGCGATCCTGATTATACCGTATGATCCCATCTTAAGCATTACACCAGCAAGCAGTACCGAGCCACCTGTAGGTGCCTCGACATGCGCATCGGGAAGCCAAGTATGGAACGGAACCATTGGCATTTTGACAATGAATCCGAAGAACAACATTCCGAACACTATGGTCTGGAATACTTCTCCATAGAATGGAGCAGCAGCCTCGACCGCAGCGAAGGAGAAGTCGACTATTGGACTACCCAATACAGCTGCGCCTTGGAACGCCAATGCGAATATTCCGATCAGCATTACCAAACTTGCCACATGTGTGTAGATGAAGAACTTGATAGCGGCGTAGTGCCTCCTAGGTCCTCCGTACCACGAGATCATGAAATACATCGGTATTAGCGTGATCTCCCACATGATGTAGAACAAGAAGTAATCGGCTGAAAGGTATACACCCATCAAACCGAGCTGCATGAGCATGATCAGTGTGTGGTAATAGTTCGGCTTGTCTTTCTCAGATGCCGAGAATACTACGACGAAGAACACCAGCAGTGCGGTCAGGAAGACCATCAACTTGCTCAGTCCGTCGATCTGCAGTATGTACGAGATCTGTATGTTCGCCGCGTCTATCCACAGATATTTCTCAAAGAGAGCTGCTGTGTTCTCTTCGAACATGAGTAGAGTAGCGAGCAAGAGCACTATACCAGAGAAGATCCCCGCCACGTATTTGGCGTACTTCTGTTTATTTCCACCCATTATCAGCGTGAACACGGCCCCGATCAAAGGGATCACGAGTAACAACGTGAGAATGGGAATATTTTCGAACACTCACATACCTCCCATATAATAGATGAATAGTAGCGCTGCGACGAATATCACTGCGACTCCTATCATCACGATTGATGCATAGTTACCAACGTTTCCGGTCTGTGCGTACTTTGCAGCTTCACCAGAACCTACGACGGCACTTGAAAGTCCATCGACGGCTCCGTCAACTACGTTTTTGTCGAAATCATCGACAACTTTCGCAATACCGTATCCGAAGGTCCATGATACCCAGTTGTAGAACTTGGGGAATCCCCAAGTGTTCCCAAGTGCCTTGTAAAGCCTGGAAGTTCCTTCTTTGTTGAATATTCCTGGATTTAGAGAGAACTTGCTGTACATGAGATATGCGATGTAGATACCCACTAGAGCGAGTACGATCGATATGTAAGTGTACGGGTTGAGGAACAAGTGTTCTAAGTAATACATCCAGCCGAATCCTTCAAAGGTTCCCACTAGGAACAGACCTGATGCGTCGGGTGCGGTGGTTATTATTCCATCGAGTCCGAACAGTAACAGGAATCCAGATGCGAACGCGAAGATCGCAAGTAGCCACAATGGCACAGTCATGGATGCGGGAGATTCGCCGTGGCATTTCTCTGTCGCAGGGCCGATAGGTCCTCCGAAGGTCATGTACCACATGCGGAACATATAGAACGCGGTCATGAAAACCGTGATTATACCCATTATCCAGACTATCGCGAACAAGTATCCCTCAGGGCCATATTCGGACGCCTTCAATACTGAATCAAGTACTAAATCTTTAGACCAGAACCCGCTAAAGAACGGGAATCCAGCTATTGATAAGGAACCTATCAACATAGTTATCGAAGTTGTCTTCATCTTCTTCCTAAGGCCTCCCATCTCACGCATGTCCTCTGTTCCAGTAGAGTGTATCACCGAACCAGAACCTAAGAACAGCTGAGCTTTGAAGAAAGCGTGGTTGAACATGTGGAACACACCTGCAATGAAACCAGCAGATCCCAGTGCAACAAGGGCCGCACCCTCGGTAGTAGATACTCCAATGTCCATTCCAAGGGCCATCATGTATCCACCAGCTCCCAGAGCTAAGAACATATATCCTAGCTGTGAGATCGTCGAGAATGCGAGGACTTTCTTTATATTGTTATTAGAAAGAGCCAAAGATGCCGCAAGTATAGCCGTGAATCCTCCGATCAGACCGACTACGAGCATAACTTCCATGGACTGAGTAAATAGTGGGAAGCTTCTTGCTACCAAATACACACCT